>JBAXWO010000630.1:0-2176 GCA_037128375.1 bacterium | reverse complement strand
GCCTGTATGGCTCAGCAGCGGCAGGCGCAGGCGTGCCAGTTTGTCGTAGAACGGAAAACAGCGCGGGTTGTCTGGAGGGATGTTTTGCGCTGACGGGATCCATTTCACCAGGCACGCCCCACGCTCCGCAAGGCGATCGAGTTCATCCAAGGCGTCCTTACGGAAGGGATGAATACTCGCGCCGAAGAGCGCCTTGGGCTGGCGGTCAGCCCAATCCGCCACGAAGTCATTGTCCACCGCCAGACGTGTGTGTGCGAGATCGGGTTCGCCGGTGGAAGTATGGGCCCGGTCGAGCGCGAGCAGCACGAAGCGTTCGATCTCACTTTTACGCATCCAGCCATCGACTTGGGCGACCACGGCCGCCTGCGGTTCGGCGCCGCTGCCGGCAAGGTCGTGCATACGTTTCACAAGATGGCGCAACAGAAGACTCCTGCGCGATTCCGGGCAGACGTAACTGCCGGGGCAAGTGGCATGCATGTCGAACACGTGAACGTGAATGTCGTATCGCATTGGACTCTTATATCTTCCGTTGGACAAAGCCGGATCGGTCACTCATGATCGCGCACACGCCGGCCGTCTTTCCATCGGGTGAATGGGGGAGAGACCAAGAGCGCCTGCAGGCACTCGCCAGGCATGATCTCCGTACCCGCCGTCAACAGCGAATAGCCGCCAACGATTGCGCGCGCACCGATCTTGACTGGTGCGAGGATCAGTTCAAGTTCACCGTTTGCGTTCCGAGCAAGCACATGCGGGTTGAGCCGAACCCCAGCACCGAAAATGACATCGTCACCAATGTCGAGGAACGAGCGGTCCAGCACTTGCGTGCCGGCGGACCAATAGACGAGTCGGCCGATGCGCGAGCCCCAAAGCCGCAGCCAGAAACTGTAGAGCGCCGGAACGATGCGCAAGGCTTCTTCGAGTGCGGGGAAACGGCAGAAGACCACTTGAAAACTGAGCAGAGCCCACCACGTGAAGAAACCACGGGATCCCACGGCAATCACGGTCTCGCCGAATGGTGAAACCGCCAGGAGCAGACGCGCGACCAGCGGCGGTGCCAGGTACAGGGTCGCCACGGCCGCAAGAATCCGCCAGGCGGGGCTCGCCCATGGCCACAGCAGGATTAGAAGGATGGAGAGCACATGCAGCAGGGGCACATAGCTCAACAGCATGATTCCCAGACGCTGGCGAACGCTGAGCCCGTATGCGTGCAATTGCCGGCGGTCGCGGTCGGCGTCGCTTTCCGTGGAGGTCACAGCGTTATTTTGCCATCGTATAGGGTGGCGTGACGAGATGCAACAACACGCCCAACTTCCGCCAGAACGACATGGACCGGGCAGTAAGCACGGGATTGTCGAGAAGATCGACTCCAGTGTGAATGGCGGCGGCTTTCCACTGGCCGTCCTCCTTGACCACCAGCGCGGTCCAGCGCACATTGAGCATGAAGATGCGTTTATCCTTGAGCGTGTAGGCGTCGACGGACTTGCCGTAGCAGTAGCCGGCGTTTGCATCCACAAAGCGGGTAAGTACATCGGCCTCAGGCTTGACCATCAGGGAGGCCAGCAGCGCGTCCTTGCCCTTCAGCATGCGATCAAAGTAAGCCACGATACCCTGCTGATTAGTGATGACCGTCTGATCGACCGGCACGAAGACAAACTCTTTCGCAAGGCAGGCCGCCAAGGCTGACACATCCTGGGCATTGATGGCGGCGGTCGCTTTCTTCATCACCTGGCGAAGCGCCTCGTGATCGCTTTCCCGATCCGAGGCCTGTGCCAGACAGGCGGCTGTGAGTGTAGTGGCTGCTACGAATCCAATCAGTACTCTGCGCAGGATCATTGTGGGACCTCCTAGAGTTAGTGTTGACGAAATGTGACAGCGGGGAAGATGTTTATCAACATTAATCTCAAGATGGGGCATCGACTTGCCCGCACATCATGTGTCTTCAGGAGGAGGTTCTGATGCCCGAAAGGCGCGCACGCGCTCCTGGTGCTCGATGATCCTGTAGGCCAGTGAGGGGATGGCCAGCATGGACACACCTCCGGTGGCCCATGCCCAGACTTGGCTCCAGAAATCGGTGCGGTGCAATACCACGAAGAAGTGATAGGCGACCAAAGCTGCCAAGGCGTAGGTGAGGCCGATGAGGAAGAAACAGACAGGCACATAGTGTCCGGCCACTTCC
>JBAXWO010000063.1:0-9589 GCA_037128375.1 bacterium | reverse complement strand
GGGAAAGCGAAAGACTCCGCTGATCAATAACTTCATGGCTCCACATGTGAAGTACATTATCAAGAGGAGGTCATGCGATCAAGTGAATCGCCGAACGGTTGA
The DNA here is from genome assembly GCA_037128375.1 of bacterium. Lineage (GTDB taxonomy): Bacteria > Verrucomicrobiota > Kiritimatiellia > CAIKKV01 > CAITUY01 > CAMBRF01. The sequence continues at coordinate 9,487 of JBAXWO010000063.1, read as the reverse complement.
GCGCGCGGTTGCTTGCTGTGAAATAAGGGCATGACAGGAAATGCTTTGAGGCGTCCGTCGTAAATAGTATTATTCAGGCGTGTTGTGCCGAAGTGAGGCCTGAATCTCAACCGCCGAACCAACTATGCTAAAACGCTGGATTCTTCACCCCTTCCTTTTTGCGTTGTTCCCGGTATTTTCGCTCCTCCTGAACAACTTGACCATTCTGACCCCGGTCAGCCTGATCCGGTCCCTGTTGGTCCTGGAACTGGTGGCCTTGGTGTTATGGGCTGGGTTGCGATGGTTTTTCCGTAATTCACAGGCGGCGGCGGTCGCGGTGTCGGCCTTGCTGTTTGTCTTCTTTATCAATAAGTCATGGGGCGATTGGGGGATGCTGGCCCTCTGGGGGATCCTGTTCGCCGGCCTCCTGATCCTGGGACGACGCCGGCCGGGTCGTCTGGCAGGCCTCTCGCCGGTGCTGAATGTAATGGCCCTGGTGCTCCTGCTGCTTCAGATCGGGCAATACGCCCAGGCGGTCCGGAAGGTCGAAATGACGCCGGTCCCCGTCCCGTTCGCGGCCAAGCCGGACCCCAAAACCCTGCCGCACATTATCCATATTGTCGCCGATGAGTTCGGCCGGCCCGATATCATCAAGAAACAATACGGCTGTGACTTGGAGTTCCTGGTTAACTGCCTGCGCACAAACGGGTTCTTTGTGGCGGAACGTGCGCGCTCGAACTATATGCAGACGATGCAGTGCTTTGCCAGCGAGTTGGCCATGCAGTATCTGCCGGGCTCGTTGCCGGAGACCTCAGGCATGCGCCGTCTGTCCCGATCCCAGTTGAGCCGGAGCTTTACCCAGTCAGCGGCTGTCCGCACGCTTTCCAAACTGGGCTACCGGTGTCAGGTGACTGTGACCGACGGGAGCACCCTGACCGAATGGGCGACGGGCGGAAATCCCGATGAAATACTGAATTTGTCAGAACGGGTATTGCTGACCAAATCCTGCCTGAGACCGCTGGAGGCCAGCCTGCCCGACCCGTCTCTCCAGGATCAGTTATATGCCCATTATCGCCGCACGCAGGACATGCTGCTGCACGAGGCTGACTGTGTGCGCCTCCCGGACCCGGTGTTTAAGGTCATCCATATTGTCAGCCCTCATTCCCCTTATGTGTTTACCACCGACGGCCAATACCGCATGACCAAGTGTTTCTCTGAATACATCTTCTCCGCGGATGCCGCGCGAGGGCCGGCCCAGGATCCGTGGCGTTATCAATGGGACGAGTACGCCGAGCAGATCCAATACATCTCGGGGGAACTCTGCAAAATGGTGGAGCGCGCCATCCGAGAATCCGCCCGGCCCGTGGTGATCATCCTGCAAGGGGACCACGGCCCGGCAACCGAGCGTGACGGCCCCTTTCTCGAGGGACGGTCCGGGATTCTCCTGGCGATCCGACTGCCCGGAATGACCCCCGTGATGCCGCCGGAGGCTCAGTCGCCGGTGAATGTCTATCGACACATATTCCGCGAGCTTTGGAAGGCGGACTTGCCCTTGTTGCCGACCCGGATCTTCAAGTCCGAGTGGGAAAGCCCTGATCTTTTCGATGATGTGACGGAGCAGGTTGCCACACAGCGCTGCACCTGGACGCTTACGAGAAACGTGGAATACGACCAAGTGAAAACCTTCGTCCGTGCGACCGCCTCCCCGGCGGTTGAAACCCATCCGGAAGGCTGGGCGGTGATCGATAATATCCGGCACTGCCCCTGGAATCCATCCGCAGTGCCTGGCGGTACCATAACCGCCGACAGGGCGGCGGCGGACGCGGCGGCAATGTGCGATGCCGACATGTCCACGGCTTGGGGAACGGCGCTGACAACAGGAGAAACCGCCCATGTCAGCATCTCGTTTGCGGAGCCCACGGCCTTGTGCGGACTGCGGCTGATCAGTCTGAGCAAGGAATGGCCGGGTATCCGCGAGATGAGGGTTGTCACGGAACAGGGCGAAGAAAGCGTGCTGACCAACTGGGTTCCCGCCGGGTTCTTCTGGTCCGGCCCGCATCTTTACCAGCGGGACTTGAAAAGCGAGGAGGAGGTTTTGTTCGAGCCGCGAAAGGTGCGGCGTCTGGAGGTGGATTTCTTTGCCGTGTCGAAGAATGAGCGGGTGATGCTGAATGAACTGGAATGCCTGGCGCCAGCCCCCGAACCCTGGCCCGAGGATTGGCAGGAAGAGGAGATCTACCAGGAGGTAAGGCGGCTGGGAGCACGGCGATTGGTTGCCCCCCGCTGGCTGGAGCGGTATGCCTACGAACAATCCGGGCATCGTCTTGCGGTCACGCTTCCCGTGGCCTATTACCGCCAGAGCGCCTGTCATTACTGGAAAGACGCTTCATCCGCGCTGACCCCGCTGGACTTGACCCGGGATACGGTGCTGGTGGGATACCGGACAGATGCGACGAATTCAGCGGCCGCTTTCATGCGGGCCGGCGTGGCACCGCATACCCGCGCGGTGGGCCCTTACGTTTTGTACTGGTTTGACGATAGCAACTGGAAGGAAGAATACCGTTTCTGCGGCAAACTTTACGGGGCGGAGGGTGGGTTCCGTTTCGGAAACGTTGATGAAATGAAGATCAAGGCACGCGCCCGCTTCTTCCATGAGCAGGCCCTAAAGCCGGGCATTCCGGTGCCACAACAGATCGAATGGCTTGCCCGCTGCGTGGAGGCCTACCCGGATTACCAGCCGGCGTGGCTGCAGTTGTCCGTTCTTCAGCGGCAGGCTGGAAATGAACAGGCGGCCCAGGCCGCCCGGCGCGAATGGCAAAAGCGCACCGTCCCGACAATACGATGCGAAGCCTCGTTTGAGCAGGGCGCGACCCTGCTGGGTTACCAGCTGGAGACCAACCGCATGACGGCCGGGACTTCCAGCAGGCTGACCTGCTTTTGGCTGATTCCCGCCGCCTTGGATCCTGCGACGCTGGCGGTCTTCATGCATTTCGGACAGGGAAAACGACTCTTTCAGAGAGACCGTGAATTTCTGGACAACACCCCCAGGCACGTAACGCAGGATCAACCCTTTCAAGAGGTCTTCCGCCAGGAAATGCCGTTCGACGTGCCGGCCGATGCGCTCAGCGGGCCCTATGAAATCACCCTGGGCCTGTATAACCGCGAATCCGGCAAGCGCCTGAAGGTAGACTCGGAATACGAGGGACGGAAACGCTCCCTCAAACTGCCCACAAACTTGACGGTTGAGGTGGCGCCGTCTTCGTAGACGGAGCAATGCAAACGCCGCCATGCAATACCCCTCACCTCGATCCTCTCCCCCAAGGGGAGAGGAAGTATGAGGGTGTCTTCTCCCTCTCCCTTCAGGGGAGAGGGGTGGGGTGAGGGTGTCTTCCTGCGGTTAGGAGTTCGCCGCAGCCTTCTTCCGCAGAAACAGCAGGTGCCGCTTCAAGTCGGGCAACGGTTCGACCGACACCACCTCGAAGGAGGACGAAAAGACATCCAAACAGTTTTTCAGGGTGACGCCCGAGAACTCGGTCGTCCGATATTTCGTCAGTTGCAGGAACATCGGATCGTCCGTGGGAACAAACTCCAGGATCAGGCTGTCGGTGGTCACCCGGGCAAAAAGATCCCGGCATGCCGCCAGGGAAAGATTGCCACTCACCAGCAGATGGTGGAGCAACGCCAGGGCGATCACGCATTCCGACCGGCCGCGCTCCAGGAAACCCACCCGTTCCTCATTCAAGAAGCCGATAGCCGGAGTGGGCTGACAGATATTTACGACCAGGGGGGTCACCGCCAGCGACTTCCCCTTCAGCCGGCCATACAGAATATCGACGGCGTCGTGATCGCCATCGACGGCCCACACACGGGCCCCGCATTCGGCCGCCAGAAACGTGTATTCCCCCGTATTGCAACCCAAGTCCAGGACACTGCGCGGCTTCGTCTGCTGAAAATACCGCTTCACCAACTCCTTCTTGGTGTTCGTGGCCGTGGCCGAATACGTGCACGTCTTTTCATAGTGCGCCCAGGTTCCCTGGCGCCGGTATCCGGCCGCGAGCGAGGCAACCTTGGACCGGAGCCGTCGGAGCGTCATCTCCTGGGGCGCCGTGTTCTGGACGGATTTGCCCAGGATTTCCTGGCCGGTCTGCGGTTTCCCGCCAGCGCGGCTTTCGAATAGCAGCGGCAGGCTGACATCCATCCACAGGCGGGGATGCCAGCGTTGCCCGGGACTCAGAATATGCGCCATTTCCTGAAGGCCCCGCCCATCGAGACGGGTCTGGAAATAGGAGGCCAGGTCCCAACCATAGTGCCGGGTCAGCAGCAGCGGATACACAAACATCCGCTGGAACTGACCGAGGGCGTACCAGATGTCCAGTCGCTTGGGGCGCTCAATGGAGGGAAGGTCAATGAAAACGGGCTTCCCTTTGTGGAACTGGATGTTGAAGGCCGTCGCATCCTTGAGCGCATAGCCCGCCTGCATCAACCGGGCTTGCAGGTCCAGGGTGACCTCGGCGGCATGCGCCAGCATGGACACCGTCCATTCATAGGGATAGGAAATCGATTCGATGACCTCATGTTCGATATAGGCGGAAAAACCGGGATGTTCGGCGCGCAGGGACTGCAACAGATCCTCCTCCTCGACAAACCAGGAGGGAACCACCAGACCCTCGGCGATCAGCCGGTCCAGTAGGCCTTGCTTGCGCAGGCCACCAAGCGTCTCCAGGCAGGCCTGATCAATCCCCCGGAACAGGCGCCCCTTGGACCAAAACACGTATCCGGACGGATCCCGGAACGACCCCGCCACTCGATCGTCTTGCGTCACGGTAGTTCCTTACTCTTTCGACGCGTTCTGATCGTCGGACGGAGGGGTCCCTTTCCGACGAAACAACAAGGAGACTACCCGTTTGACCGCCGCCCGGAAGTAAAAGAATACACCGATGACCCCGGCGATGGCGGTCTGCAGAAGAAATGACCCGGTCCCGGGATCAATGTAACCGACCGTAATACCGACACCCAACATACTGACCTCCATGACGTTCGGGCCATTATGAACGTTCCGGGCCGTATGGACAAGCAGGCTTTTTAGGTCGCTCCTCCTTCCGGACGCTGCCCTCGGCTCCCTCGCCGCTCATCTCTCCCATTGACTAATATATATAGAAATAGTTATTAATTAGTACGTGCGGGTTTTAACCATTCATCTGATCGCCTACTGGGGATACCTCTGGGGCGTGTTTTTTCTCGCGGGATTTGCCGGGCTCCGGCTGGTTCACCGCTTTGTGCCGCGCCCCCTGCACACCCATCGCACCGGAGACATCGTCTGGTTCGGAGTCGCCGGCGTCACCTGGGTGGGCCTGATCACCTCCCTGAGCCTGCCGCTGGCGGATGGATTTCATGTCGTACTGGTCGGGGCGCTGGTGCTGTATGCCCTCTGCGACCGCCGCGCGCTGGCCGCCTTTGCCGCCCAGCGGATGATGGACTGCCGCCTGCATGGCGGCAGCCTGGGATGGCGGGCGCTCCTCGCTGGCAGCCTGGTCGTGGCCGTGATCCTCTACGCCGCGCTGGGAGCCAATGGCGCGCCCACCGTTTACGACACCCTCCTTTACCACGCCCAAAGTGTCCGCTGGCTGAAGGAATACGGCACCCTGCCCGGCCTGGCCAATCTGAACAGCCGGATCGGATTCAACAACGCGTGGTTCGTCACGGCGGCTTTCGTGGATGCAGGCCCCTTCACCTTCAAATCCTTCCACGTCATCGACTCGTTCATCTATGTCTTTACCCTTGTAACCCTCATCGCCCGACTCGCGAACGGGATCGGCCGGCCCTTGCTCATCGGTTGGTTGTTCGACACCCTCATGCTGTACCCGCTCCTGCACTATCGCTTCACCACCAATTCGCTTTCAACCGATGTGGTTTCAACCATGGCCGTGGTCGCCGTCGTCTCCCACTTCCTGCATCGGTACGACTCTGAAGCCCGTCGGCAGGACGATCTTTGCTGGGCGGCGGTCGTTGTTCCTTTCATGGTCACCATCAAACTCATCAACCTCCCGATGTTGCTTTTACCTTTTCTGGCCTTCTGGGCGGCGGCCTCGCCGGTACGTGGGCTCCGGGCCCTGTGGACGGGCGCACCGTGGCGCCGGGCAGGAGGTTACGCCCTGCTCGCCAGCCTGCTGTTTCTGCCCTGGCTGGTGCGCGGGTACTTCCTGTCAGGCTATCTCCTCTACCCGTTTCACTCCCTGGATCTGTTTTCCCCGGACTGGAAAGTGCCGTTGGCCGTGGCCACTTCCGAGCAGGACTGGATCAAGAGTTGGGCGCGCATTCCGGGCGCTCAACCCGGAGACGTGCTTGGCAAGGGCATCGGGTTCTGGTTTAGCGGCTGGCTGAGCCGCTCCCAGCCGTCCATCGATGAGTTCATGTACTGGGTGGTGAGCGGGCTGGTCGTCGCCGCCCTTTTCGTCCGCCCCATCTCGCTGCGGGTCGCGCGGGCCTGGCCCGTCTTTCTCACCCTGGTCGCCGCCCTCTCGTACTGGTTCTTCCAGGCGCCCTGCGTCCGATTCGGTTACGGATACCTGACCGTGACGCAGGTCCTCATCGCCGCTCTCGTGCTGCTGATCGCGCTCGAGACGGTGGCGGAGCGGGGCCGGCTGATGCTCGGGACCCTGTTCATAACCAGCCTGGCGATTCATTTGCACGCCGAACTCGGCGAAGACTTCCATAAGAACGCCGGATGCCTGCAAAAGGAACTGACGGAGTACCCGCGCGCCAGGCTCCAGCCTTACACCTATGCTTCCGGCATAACGGTGCGGGTGCCTATTACGGGTGACTTGTGCAACAACGAGCCGTCGCTCTGTTCGCCGGGAACGGATCGCGAAAAGTACGACCTGTCGCTCCGCGGCTCGACAATCGGGGAAGGTTTCCGGATGCGGCCGCGGGAAGCTCCGCCCCCACCACCGCCGACCCCGCCTGCTCCTTGAGGCGTGTTTCGGCCGTCACTTCCTCTGACGCCTGTCAGCTCCCCCCCGTGCCGCCACCCAACCGGTCAGCCGGTTGACATAACGTTCGACGACCATTGAGCCCAGCGTGATCAGGGCGATCAGAGCACAGGCGAGCGGGACGAACTTCAGCAGGCCCATATGGCGCATGCGTTCTCCAAAATAGAGCACATAAGGCTGGTGGATCAGATAAAGTCCATAGGAATAGGTGCCGACAAAAGCGAGACCTGCGGCAACCGGGGCGGCGGAGGTTTTCAGCGCGCGACACCCATGCGCAAGGATCACGAAAAGGCCGATGCCCGTCAAAGCATCGGTGAAGACATAGGCCCCAAGGGAGTTATAACTGGCCACTCCCAGCGCGTAAGTCGCCAGGCCAGCTACCAGGGCGGTGCGGCTGAAGAAGCGTGATTCCGTCAGCTGCGCGTCTTGTTGAGCCAACTGTCCCAGAACCATGCCCGCCGCAAATTCCATAAGGCGCCCCGCGAAGAAAGCGCCCTGGACATAGTTGCCGTCCACGGGGACCACGCAGAGCATCAGGTAACGCGCACCGAACGTGACCAGCGCGCACAGACTCAGGAAGGGGGAAGGCCCAAGCTTCTTCTGCAGATAATACAGGAGCGGAAACGCCAAATAGAGCTGGAGCAGCAGAGTAAAGAACCACCAGGCAGGATTGGCATAGTAGAAAATCATGTCCAGGGGATACAGGCGGAGCCCCAGAAGGCTCAGCAGGAAACGGTAATCCGTTGGTTCCGCCCGGAAGATAAAGGGCGAGATCAGATAGATGAGATGGGCAACCCAGTACAATGGGAACAGGCGGAGAAAGCGTTTGCCGTACCAGGCCAGCCAGCCTTTGGAGGGACCCCCGCTTTTTGCCAGCGAATAGCTCAGCCCGAATCCGCTGGCGATAAGAAAAATGCCGACGCCATGAAACCCCAGTTGGACCACGCCCACAAACAGCCCCTTGGTCAAATACGTGAAGGTTTCAAAGGGCGCGAACGATGAACATTTCGCCAGTAGTTTGGTGACGTAGGAGGGCCCCAAAATCCAGGGGTACCGGCCGACAATCGGATTCGTGTCACAGAAATGAAACAAGACAATCCAGAGGATCGCCAACCCCTTCATCGTATCCAGCCACCCGAACCGGTTTGACGCAGGTTTGGAAGCGGCTTGATCAGTCATAGGGTAGCCTTACAATGAATATTCATCGGGCATTCGCCGGCATTCCGGCGGCGCGTGACATGTGATTTCCAGTTCCCCTTTTGCGTTACGCTTCCAGCTTGCGTGGATCGGTCCGTAGGGCGTCGCCACCGACCCGCGCGCCCACTCCAGGTCGCCGGCGCAGGGATCCACACAGAAAGTCCGAAAGCCGGCTTCCAGGGGACGGATCCCCAGCACGCGGGTGGGCAGATAGACCGCCGGCGCGGCACCCCAGGCGTGGGCCGCGCTGCGCGGCCAGCCGAACGTTTCCGGGCAGGTCCGGAATCCCATATCCGCCATTTTTCCCCATTCGCGGCGCATCACCTCAAACGCCAGCCGACCCTCGCCAATATGAAAGAGCGCGCCCAGCGTAAAGAAAAGGAAGAACGGCGAGCCAATGCCCACAATGCCGTCCGGCGCCTCCTGCTCCGATGGCGGCCCCAAGGTACGGCCGGCCGGTGAGCCGCCAGCAAAGTGACCGCGTTCGACGCGTCGGACGATCTTCCGGACTGCGGTCATTCGCTCCGGCGGCACACAGTCGCACAGTGCGGCCAGCGTGTTGGTCTGCTCACTTACACGCAGGCAGCCGTGATATTTCTCCCCTGGCAGGATTTGCCACCCCTTTGCCCGGCAGAGTTCCTGATATTGCCGGTAAGCCCATTCATCGCGCACCGTGTCCACATACGCCTGCCGTTCCTCGTTCCAGCAAAGTCGATTGATCACGGCCTGGCGTTGCTCCGCTTCCGCCGCCAAAGCCTTGGCCTCCTCCGGCAGGTCCAAGGCGCGCGCCATGTCCGCCGCATCGCGCAAACATGCTACCAGCAGAACATTGTTGGCCGTCACCTCGCCATAGGGTGAAAGATCGTTGGTACCCCACTCGATCAGGTTCCACGCGCCGGGGATGTCGAGCAAGCCGCGTGCGTTCGTCAGCAGACGGCAACGGCGGAACATTTCGGCGAGATAGCCGTAGTTCTCCTTCAGATCATCGAGACTGCCGCCATGCCGCCAGTGATCGCCGCACTGCAAACCCCAGAGCAACGCCCACATCGGCAGGCCGCCTTCCGGATAATTCGGGAACGCCGCAATCGGCAGATACTTTCCGCTGGTATAACGTTCGTCGCGGGGAAAGTAGTCCTTTACCCACTCCGGCGCGAGGGAGCGGCCCACGATGCGGATGCAGCGCTGGTCGAGATCGTACCCGCCATAGGCGAGTTGATTGATCTGCGCTGTAATGCGCGCATCCCCGACCCAGAACGCCTGCTCATGCCCCGGGCAGTCCACGTAGGTGTCGAGCATGCAGACGGCCGCCGTGTCGAGGCTCA
>JBAXWO010000629.1:0-2181 GCA_037128375.1 bacterium | reverse complement strand
AGGGTCCGACCGATGCGACCGCCGCCCTGGAGTTGGGTTATTACCCGATTGGGCGGCCGTCTTGCTCCGGATGCGAGCGGCATGTGGTGGATACGTGCCGACGCCTCGGCATCGCCCGGGTCACGGTGTGTGTGGATATCGACCATAAGCCGGGCCGACCCGGTGACCGGGCTGGCGAGATCGGCGCTCGGAAACTGGCCGATACGCTCCGCGCCACCAGGATCGGCGTGCGCATGGTGACGGCCTGCGGGCACAAGGATTTACGGGATTGGTTCAAGGCCGGTGCCACGCGGGTCATGGTTGACCTCGCGTGGTACCAGGCGGAATGGAAGTAGCAGGAAAGGCGGGTTAGATGGCTGGGTTTTGGATTCCCTGGGAATACGGTTTGCCGCGTAAGCGTGAGGTGATGTTGATCGCGAAGCGGCAGCAGGTCACGCCGCGTGATGCGGCGGCCCGCTGCATGGAGGTGTGGGAGTGGGCGCAGGAACAAAGCATCGACGGGTTGATCATGGGCCTTGAGCCATGTGACGTATCCGCCGCCATGGCGATCCCTGGGATCGGAGAGGCCATGGAGGCAGCCGGTTGGATACTCCGTGGGAATGGGTTCATCCAGTTTCCGAACTGGGAACGGTTCAACAGCAAGTGCGCGAAAGCGCGGTTGATAAATGCGGAGCGGAAGCGGCGGATGCGCAGTCGGGGAGGCGAGTAATGCCTCCAGCGGATAGCGAGTTACCCAATGACGGGTTTGATTCGTGTTGTGGAAATCGGCCCCACGTCACGGAATGGCGTCCTGGGTGTTACGGCGTCGAGTGTGGAATAGCGCGGGGGAGTCCATGAAAGTCGGGACATCCTGCGGAGGCAAGATCAAACGCGAGCCACACCTGTACCGTTCTGGCCGTGGCATTGCCGGGTGGCGTGCGAGCAAGGATGAGATGCGCGAGCGTAAGGCGTTCAAGCGGCTTCCACCGGGCGAGGCCGCGAAGATCGAAGCGGAGAAACTGAATGCGCTACGTGAAACGATGGACAGCATTTTCGAGTAGTTCCAACGCGAGGGAGGCCGTGTAACATGGGCATCAAGATCGAAGACCTTCCGCCACGCCTGCAGGCGCAAGCGCGGGCGCAGATTGAAAGAGATAAAAGGCCGGAATCCAGAAGTCAGTATCCAGAAGTCAGAATGTTGGAGAGCGGAGAAGATCGCCGCACGGAGTGCGCCTCCCACATTGAACACTTGAGCCGAGAGGATCGCCGCACGGAGTGCCGCTCCCACATTGCGAGAGGCCAGCGGCGGGTACCGAACAAGACCGAGGCCGACTATCAGCGCTATCACCTGCGCGGCATGGATGCGCGGTTTGAGGCGGTGACCTTCCGAATGGCCAACGGCCACCGTTACACGCCCGACTGGGTCGTGTTCGCCGACGGCCGGCCGGTCGCGTGCCACGAGTGCAAGGGCGGTTACGCCCTGCACAGCCAGCAGCGGGCACGGCTGGCGTTTGACCAGGTTCGTGTCGAGTACCCCGGCCTCGTGTGGGTCTGGGCTGTTAAAACGCCTGCCGGATGGCAGGTCACAACCCTGTAGGAGGTCGAAGATGGAATGTCATCAATGTAAGCATCGAAAGGCCGTCGAGAGCGGGCGGTATGCCGTCGCCCCGTATGAGGAGACGCCGTGTGCAAAGTGTGGTCTGGAGGATGCTTCAATCCGCACTCTGGAATCCGACGACGGGCGGCCGGCCTTCATCGTGGGCGCGGATGAGGGCACGGATCCCCTGGAGATCGTTGCGCCTATGCCCTATGAAGAGCCGGAGGAACGGCTGTACCCGATATCGGTCCTGACCGAATTGGTCCAGCACCTGATGGCGCTCCCCCAGGACGTACGTGATGTGGTGTGCATGCGTGTCCAGGGATTGACGTACCGGCAGATCGCCCGGCGGCAGGGCCTGACGACGGCCGGCGCCGAAGCCCGTCATGAGCGCGGGATGAGTCTGTTCCCGCCGCTGCGCGAGTTGTTTGCGAGGAAGATGGTGAAACGGGGGTTGAGGCGGAAGGCGGGGGCGGCCCATGCGTGAAATCACAAGCCCGCTGTCGTCATTCCCCTGGCCGTATGTGTTCTACAAGGCCAGGAAGCCGGGGCAGCGCAAACTCAGTCCGGCGCAACAACGTATCCTGGGCACCATGCGCGAGGGT
>JBAXWO010000628.1:0-2182 GCA_037128375.1 bacterium | reverse complement strand
ACTTGGAAACGATTCGGCCAGGATATTGAAGTCGCGCACGGTCCCATTGTAGTAACGTCGCGCGTACTGAAGCTGATCCTCAACCTCGATCAGCGCGGCGCTCAACTCCTGAAACGTCCGGCTGGCTTTCAGGTCCGGATACGCCTCGGCAACGGCCAGCAAGGATCGCAGATTCTGCGCCAGTCCGGTTTCAACCTCGCCTGACTCCATCACACTCCGGGCCGTCTGCGCCCGGTTCCGGGCCAGCGTCAACCTCTCCAACAGGGATGCCTCATAGCCTTTATACCCCTGTACACACTCGACCAAACGCGGAACCAGGTCATGTCGTCGCTTGAGTTGGACATCCACGCCGCTCCAGGCCTCGCGCACCAGATTCCGATGGCGGATAAACCGGTTGAACGTGTACCCCAACCAACCCATCACAGAAAGCAGAATGATCCCGATCACGAGCGCTGACATCCGCCGCATCCCTCCCGCGAGTTCTTGGCAACCGAAACATGGAAAAGCATCTCACGCATCCCGCGAATTATCAAGCGCAGCAAGGAAGACTGCTGAACGGTTTTTAATCACGTTGGCTGTGGCGAGGGAACCGTGCAGTCGCGTCCCCGCCACGCGAACCAGAGGGTGCCCAGCACGCCAAAACAGAAGGCCACCTTCAGGTTGAGTTCCGGCGAAATGCGCCACAAAAGCGCACCGCCAAAGGCCGCGAAGGCGACCAACACATCTCGCACGAGATAGTAAAGCCCGAACATCGCCGCCTTGCGCCCCTCCGGCGCCAGATCCATAATCAACGCCTTGCGCGTCGGCTCCCCGAATTCCTTGAGCCCGCGAAGAACGAAGGCCGCCACCAGCGGGCCCAGCGACGCCGAATGCAGGAGCGCCAGCGGGAAACAAGTGAAGAACCCGAAGGTGATCAGCACGAACGGCTTCTTGCCGAACCGATCGGCCATGTACGCCACAGGCACGTAAACCAGAACGGCAGTGATGTTTTCGATGGCGGACAGCCATCCGAATGTGAGTTCCGAAACGGGGTGCATCACGTAGCGTGTGGCCCAGATGACCACGAAAGCGTCCGGAATACGCTCGCAGAAACGAATCAGAATATCCGACCAGAGCAGATTCCGAAGACCGGGGGGCATCTCGCGCCACAACCGCAGCGGATTGGCCTCAGCCGTCTTCCTATCCTTCGAGTCATCCGTAATCATCACTTGCTGCAGAACGGAGGCGGCCAGGGCTAGCACCAAGGCCAGGATGAACGCCGCGCGTACTCCCTGCTCAACGCCCCAGACCGCGATGCATCCGCCGCCCACGACCGGTCCCAGCATTTTCGGCACCCGCCGAACCAGTGCCAATACCGACACGCCCATGGTCCGCCTGTTCTTCGGCACCACTTTAGCGAGCAGATCCATGGTTGCCGGAAGTGAAATGGCGGACCAGGAGATGAAAAAGGCCGCCCCCAGCAGGACCGCCCACCAGGACCGGATCAGGATGACACACAGATAGCCGACCATGGAGAGGGCATTGAAAACCAGCAGCGCGCGCTTCGTTCCCAGCCGGTCGCTCAAATAGCCGCCCGGAAAGGAGTAAAGTGCGGACAGGAGATCGTCCATACCGGCCAGCAGCCCGATCGCCATGACGGCCGTTGAGGCTTGGGCAGTTGTTGCAGGTAGAGCGGCAGGAAGCGCTCTGCCATGTGTTCACCCATGCCCACCAGTACGATCATGCCTAGCAGGCCGACGATGCTGCGCCGTCCCGCGAGGAACGTTCGCACGCGATAGAAAAGGGATGACTCTGAGGCAGGTGGCACGGTTGACATAATTGGGTCGGATCAAGGTAACAAAACGGACCACCAGGTCAATGGTCATTCAGTTTCCCTCTCAGCCTCTCAGCCCAGCTTTTCCTTGGCTCATGCTGACGACCGCGGACCCCACTAACCAAAGCCTATTGCTTACCATCCCCTGGACGGCGGGGTGCGCACGCATGGGGTGATGTCACATCCCATCGTTGTAGTAGATGGCGAGGCCGTCCTTGCCGGGCGCGACCAGATCCAGTCGGCCGGTGCCGCGCAGGTCAGCCAGTGCAAAGTGAATGCCGCACCCCTTGGCCACGCCAATGGCGCCGTAGTCGATCACCTGCTTGGCAAACCCCTCGCCCGTCCACTTGAAGTAGTAGATCCCGAGAT
>JBAXWO010000627.1:0-2186 GCA_037128375.1 bacterium | reverse complement strand
TGTGGTGCGGGCGCAATTCTCGGCCCGGACCCTCGACAGCAAGCCGGTCAAGGGACGAGGCGACCTGGTGCTGTACCGCATTGACTACAAGAATAATGAACCGGTCGAGAAGGCCGTTCAGGAATGGCGGCTGGACACGGATGAGGAGGGCGGGGCCATCCAGTCGCTGACCGCGTCCAAGGCCGGGCAATACCGGCTGGCGTACAAAGTCACCGACGGCCAGCGCCACACGATCGAGGGCGCCTACCTGTTTGTGGTGCGCGGCGAGGGATTTGACGGGAAGGACTTCCGGTTCAACGAAATCGAACTGGTCCCGGACAAGCGGGAGTATGCGCCGGGCGAGAAGGTGCGGCTGATGATCAATACCGACCACGCGGATGGAACGGTGCTGCTGTTCGTGCGGCCGGCCAACGGCGTCTACCTGCCGCCCAAAGTGCTGCGGCTGAAAGGCAAGAGCACGGTCGAGGAAATCGAGGTGGCGAAGAAGGATATGCCCAATTTCTTCGTGGAGGCGGTGACCGTGTATCACGGCAAACTGTACAGCCAGATGCGGGAGATCATCGTGCCGCCGGAGAAGCGGGTCTTGAACGTGGAGGTGTTGCCGTCGGCGGCGAGTTACAAGCCGGGCGAAGCGGCACGCGTGAAAATCAAGCTGACCGATTTCTTCGGCCTGCCCTTCATCGGGTCGACGGTGCTGAGCGTTTACGACAAGTCGGTGGAATACATTTCCGGCGGGTCCAATGTCGCCGAGATCAAGGCCTTCTTCTGGAAATGGCGTCGGCATCACAGTCCGGCGACGGAGTCGAGCCTGGATCGCGCCTTTCCGAATTTGACGCCGCCCAAGCGGTTGGCGATGGAGAATCTCGGGATATTCGGCGAAACGGTCACGGATGAAGTTGGGGACACAAGCATCCTTCTTAATGGGCCCGCTTCCGGGAGGCTGGGCCGGGGCGGCGGCGAAATGAAGGGCGCGATGAAACGGAAAAGCCGCAGAGACGGCCCGATGGCCAGTGCTGTTGGCTTTGCGCAGGCCGATGCGGCACCCATGGCGTCTATGTCTTTGGCGCGGGAGTCGATGGATGTGGAGGCTGAAAGTGGGGAGGGCTCAACCGCTGAGGGCGGCGGGGAAGTTGTCCAGCCAACGGTGCGGAAGGACTTTGCCGATACGGCGTTCTGGGTGGCCACGCTCGATACCGATTCCAATGGCGTGGCCGAGGTGAGTTTCAAGATGCCGGAGAACCTGACCGGATGGAAAGTGCGGAGTTGGGCCATGGGGCAGGGGACCAAGGTGGGCGAGGGGACGGCGGAGATCGTGACGGTCAAGAACCTGCTTCTCAGGATGCAGGCGCCGCGGTTCTTTGTGGAGAAGGATGAGGTGGTGTTGTCGGCCAACGTTCACAACTACCTCAAGACCGACAAGTCCGTCCGGGTTGTTTTGGAATTGGACGGCGGCAGCCTGGAGGCGATGGGCAAGGCGACGCAGACGGTGACGATCAAGGCGGGCGGCGAGCAGCGGGTGGACTGGCGCGTGAAGGCGGTCAGGGAAGGCCGGGCCGTGGTGCGCATGAAGGCGCTGACGGATGAGGAATCCGACGCCATGGAGATGACGTTCCCCGTGTCCGTGCACGGCATGCTCAAGATGGACTCCTTCTGTGGCGTGATTCGCCGGGAGACGAACACCGCCTCGCTGGTCATGACGGTTCCCGCCGAGCGGCGGATCAACGAAACGCGCCTGGAGATCCGGTATTCGCCGACCCTGGCCGGGGCCATGGTCGATGCGCTGCCGTACCTGGTGGACTACCCGTACGGATGCACGGAACAGACCCTCAACCGGTTCCTGCCGACCGTCACGGTTCAGAAGGTGCTCAAGGATATGGGGCTGGATTTGAAGGCCATTCGCGACAAGCAGACCAACCTGAATGCCCAGGAGATCGGCGATGACCGTGAGCGGGCCGCGCAGTGGAAGCGGAACAATCCGCCCAATCCGGGTGAGTCGCGCAACCCCGTGTTCGACGAGGCGATCGTGACCGACATGGCCAAGCAGGGGCTGAAGGCCTTGACGGCGATGCAGTTGAGCGACGGCGGTTGGGGGTGGTTCTCGGGTTGGGGCGAGCAGTCCTCGGCGCACACCACGGCCACCGTGGTGCATGGGTTGCAGAGGGCCGAAGCCAATGGAGTGGCCATCG
>JBAXWO010000626.1:0-2197 GCA_037128375.1 bacterium | reverse complement strand
ACCGCGCTGTCCCTAGCGCGGTCAGACGCCGGTAGGGACACCGGCGTCCACCTGGTCGGATACGTCACCGTATTTGCGATGTCGTGTACTTAGACGGCGCCCATTTAGAAAAGGACGGTTCAACCTGATGCAAAAAGAAGGCTATTTCAAGTTCACGCCGGAATATGTGGGCGATCTTGGCCCGATGGACGTCCTGGTGGACGAACTCAACGTGTGGCGTGACAAACTCTATGATCTGCGCCTGATCGGCATGTATTCCGATGGGGACCTGAAAGGCATCGGGTACGGGAATATCAGCCTTCGGACGGCGGCGGGTTTTCTCATCACGGCGACGCGGACAGGGGGCCTGCCCAGGTTGGGGCGGCAGCACTACACCGAAATCGTTGCCGTCGATCTGGACAGTAATTCCGTGCAGTACCGCGCCGTTTCACCGGAGGTGACGCCCTCGGCTGAAAGCATGACGCATGGCATGTTTTATCTGGCCGACGCGCAAATCCAGGCGGTGATTCATATTCACCACCTGGAATTCTGGAAGCGGCTGTTCAAGGAGTTTCCCGCCACGGCGTCGAACGTGGAATACGGCACTCCGGAAATGGGTCGCGAAATCCTGAGGTTGTACCGGGAGAGCGACCTGCCGACGCGGAAAATGGCGGCGATGGGCGGACACGAGGAGGGGATCGTGTCGTTTGGGCGCGACTTGGATGAGGCGGGAACTCTACTGATAGAGCAATTCCGGCGCTCTCTTCCAAGCGGCGCCTGAACGCGCCGGGACGGCAGTGACCACCTTGGCGGATCGGGATTGCCTTCTGGTGACGGACGGGTATAGTCGGTTCGCTTTTTTAACGAGTTTGGCCTGACAGGGCCTGGCAGGAAATTCACAAAAGATGGCCGAAAATTACAGCAAGGATATGGGAACCTACCGGCGTTTGCTCCGGTTTACCCGGCCGTACTACAGCCGACTGCTGCTGGGCCTTCTCTTTGGCGCGGTCTATGCGGGTGCCAATGCCGGAATTCTCGCCTTTCTAAAGAAGGGGCTGCCGAAATTCTACGACCCCAATGTGTCCCTGAAGGTGGTGGCTCTGACGGCGCTGGCCCTGCCGCTGGTGGGCTTCATGCGCGGCATTGCGGACTTCGTCAGCCGCTACCAGATCAGGTGGGTCGGAGCGCGGGTGGTTATGGATTTGCGCAATGCCCTGTTCCGCCGGCTGAACGAACTCTCGCTTTCGTATTTCGTCAGCAGTCGGGCCGGCGAGCTGATTTCCCGAACCACCAATGACACGACGGCGGCCGAGAGTGCCGTATCCATGGTGGTTGAGGATCTGGCCAAGCAGCCGTTGACGTTGATCGTCGCGGTGGGGGCGCTGTTGTGGTTGGACCCCTGGCTGGCTTTGATCAGCCTGGTGCTGTTCCCGATCTGCATCATCCCGGTGGCGTTGTTCGGCCGCCGCGTGCGGCGGTTTACGAGGGAAGCCCAGCAGCGCGTCGCGGATCTGGTCTCCATCCTGCAGGAGATGATTACCGGGGTGCGCGTGGTTAAGGCCTTTGGAATGGAGGAGTACGAGATCGGGCGTTTTGCCAAGCAGAATGAGGCCTTCTTCGGCCGTGTGATGCGGGTGGCGCGGGCGAATTCGGCCGTGGAGCCCCTGATCGTCTTCATTTCAACGATCGGGGTGAGCATGGTCCTGATCTATGTGCGGGCCCGCCACATGCCATTTACGGATTTTATGACGTACGCGGCGGCGTTGTTCATGATGTATGAACCGGTCAAGAAACTCAGCCGGGTTCACATGCAGGTGCAGCAGGCGGTCTCGTCCGCCGATCGTATTTTCGAGGTGCTCGATGCCCCGGTGGATGTCCGGGATCGACCGAACGCCGTCGATTTCCAGGGTCCTGTGGACAGCATTCATTTCGATAATGTGGTGTTCTCGTACGGGGATAAGAACATTCTGGACGGGGTCACGTTGGAGGCGAGAGCCGGACAGCGCATTGCCATTGTGGGGGGGTCCGGAGCCGGGAAGACCACTCTCGTCAGCCTGGTGCCGCGGTTTTACGATGTGACCGGAGGAGCGGTGCGTCTAAATGGGCAGGATGTGCGAGATATGACGGTCGTTTCGCTCCGGCGGTTGATGGGAATCGTCACTCAGGACACCGTTCTTTTTAATGACAGCGTGGCCAATAACATCAGTTATGGATCAGG
>JBAXWO010000625.1:0-2200 GCA_037128375.1 bacterium | reverse complement strand
AGATGGATGTGCCGCTGACGCAAATCCAGGCATTGAAGATCGGCGACGATCACGAAACCGTGATCCTGAACTTGCGCAACGGCGACAAACTGACCGGCGTGATCAGTCTCAAACCGATTGAGCTGAAGACCGTGTTCGGGACGGCATCCATCGGCGTCGAGCACATCCAGCAGCTCCGTGTGACGCTGGGTGGCAGGGATCGCGGACTCATTCTGTGGAACAAGATGGGAAGCCTGGAGGAAGTGCAAAACAGCGCCGTCGGTCCCAAGGGAAATATTCAGGGCGCCATTGATGCGTATGCCCCGGGAGTTTTCGGGAACGCGGCTCACCTGCGGGGTTCAGCCGGAGAGGTGTATTTCGACATTCCCTATCTGGAGAACAAGCACTTAGGCACCGATCCATTCACCATCGCATTCTGGGCAAAATCCGCCACGGTCAATCAGCCGGAAGGCTTTATCATGGACCAGTTGAGCCAGGGGACGATGATGATTAGATTTACGCAGCATAATGCCTCCACCATGCAAGCGGCCATACCCGCCACGTTCCCGAACATGCATCATCAATGGGACACGAAGTACCATCATTATGCCATCGTGTTCGAACCGAACGGCCGTTCCACCTTTTATATCGATGCGGACGTCAAGGCGAAAAGTGACAACACCGAGAGCATCGGACAGGCTTTCTCGCCAAGAATTGTCCTGTCGGGAGAGTGGAATCTGACCGACGGATACGATTGGAATGGCTATATCGACAACGTGAAGGCATGGAACTACGCCAAGACGGATTTCAGCGACCGGACGGATGAGTAACGTTCACGAACAAAATGTCTCAATACGAGATAGGCAGTAGGTACAATGAAAGCGACGTGGGCAGGTATCGCAGCGACAGTGATCGGACTGACCCTGGCGGCATGGGCCGGTGGGGCCAGTAACGAATCGGTTCGGATTTCAATGGATCTGGCCGATGGGTCGCGTCTGATCGGAACCACAGCGGTGACGTCCGTCCATCTCGTCAGCGCCATCGGTAAGATCGAGTTGCCGGTCGGCACACTCAGGAGCGTCCAGTTCAACCCGGACCGCGAGACCGTGACGGTCCGCCTCGTGAACAACGACCTGCTTTCAGGCGTGCTGGATCTGCCCGTGCTCCCGATGCAGACGCTGTTCGGCAGCGTGGCCGTGCCGATGACGCAATGCCGCAGCCTCGCCTTCTCAAGCGGCCGTGGCTATGACGGCCTGGTGCTGCACTACACGTTTGACGAGGATGCCGAGAAGGTGCCGGACCGCAGCGGCCAGGGCCATGACGGAAATGTGCGGGGCGCGAAGTGGACTCCGCAAGGAAGGACGGGCGGGGCGTATGTGTTTGACGGAAAGGGATATATTGATTGCGGCTCGTCGGTTTCTTTAAGCCCTGCGGCCATCACGTACAGTGTCTGGATCAAACCAACCGTGCTGGAGGATAACAAGTCAATTATCGGAAAAGGAATGGATCAAGCAAAACCATGGACCTGGTTCTATATCAAGGCAACAGGAAAGCTTGGTTGTGCGCTTTACGCAAATGACAATGTTGCCTATGATGGGACCGGAAAATACAGTTTAACCGCAGGCGAGTGGTATCACGTTGCCATGGTGTATGACAGCGAGAATGGATTAAAAGGATATATCAACGGACAACTGGACCAAAGTGTGGCGCCCAAAGGGGCATTGACCGTCGTCACACAGCCTTTCTATGTCGGAAACTATCCTTTACCCCAATACTCCAGACAAATCCGGGCCACTCTTGATGAAGTCATGATCTTCAACCGCGCACTCAGCGGTGATGAAATTGAACAGCTTTATAAGATGCGATAATGATGGAAGCGGGCACTTTTTATAGAAATCAAGCCATTGGGCGACTTGCCGAAGTGAGCGTAAAAGGAATAATGACATGAAAAATCACCTGTTCTGGATAGGCGTCTGTGCGGCCACGGCGCTGATCACGGCGGCTGGCGAAGAAACGGTTCTGAAGGAATCATCCCTGCGTCTGGAGTTGGACCTGGTTGACGGCTCGCGTCTCATCGGCACCCCTAGCCTCGCGACGGTGCCCGTGCAGACATCCTACGCCAAAATGGACATTCCGCTGACGCAAATCCAGACAATAAAGATCGGTGACGATCACGAGACCGTGACCCTGAACTTGCGCAACGGCGACACGCTGACCGGCG
>JBAXWO010000624.1:0-2200 GCA_037128375.1 bacterium | reverse complement strand
TATTTCGTCACGCTCGTCACGGGTATCCAAGCTTCGCGGTCGGAGGACCGGACGCGCACCCATCCGGGGGTGTGTTCAAGCGGGATGACGAAGGCTCCGGGATAAAGGTCGAAGAGGGGAAGTGCGCGATCAGAGGGCGCAAGGCGGGCGGTGACCGACACGCCCACCTCCAGCACCCGTGCCTCGGCGGCCTGGCTGACGCGGCGCGATGCGGCGACGCCAAGCGCGAGGATGAGGATGCCAACGATTACGGCGGGGATGCGGCGAATGCGAAAGAGCAGGGCGGTGACCGCCGCCGCGAGTATGAGCGCGGCTGCAAGGGGGATCAATTGGCGGATCTTGGCGACGGTCTCGGCCAGCGCAAGCTCCGGAGGCCGGGCCAGATCCGCATCGGCGGGCCGCACGGCGGGCGTGGCGTCGATCCGGCGGATGGCCGGTTCGGTCGTCGCGGTCTGCACAAAGGTGAGACGAAAAGGCTCGATCGTCGCCGTTCGATAGGCGACGGCATCGGGATCGAAATAGACCACGCGGGGCGTGGCTACGACGGCGGCATTGGTGGAGAGGGGAATCACAACCTGGCGGATCGAAAGGCGCGGCGGACTGTCCACACGCGCGGTCTCTTGCGCGGGATAGGTCTTGAAATGGACTCCGGGATCGGGAGGCACAAGTGCGGCGTCGGCCAGCCAGCCGCTTCCTGTGAGCGTGTATGAGAGCGTGACGAGATCGCCAGGCGCGACGGTCACAGGTGAGGCTTCACCGGAGAGCGTGAAGCGCCCGATCGCGCCTGAAAAGTCGGCCGGGCGGTTCTGACGGGGAAGGTCGCGGACGCTGAGTCTGGCCGAAGAGATTCGACAGGTGACCGGAAAGGAACGCATTTGAGAGAAACCGCCAAGCGAGACCCGCTCAATGACCTGTGCGCGTAGGAGGGGCGAGACGGTCGTCACAAAGGGGCGGGTGGCCCGGCCTTCGGCCGTGTAACGCAAGACATCGGTTGCGCGGCCGCCTTCTGGCCGGAGGGTCTGACGTCCGGCGGTCACGAAGTTGATAAAACGGGCATGCGAAGGGTCCGGCAATCCCTCGATAATCGGATTTTCAAGTTCGATGCCGGGGTTGACCGTGACGTCCAGTGTCAGGGTGAAAGGCTGTCCGACAAAGGGCGTCGGCGGATCAAAGCGCAGCGTGGCCTGCTGGATCTGGCCCAGAACGATGGCGGGAATGAAGAGCAAAAGACTGAGCGCCTGAAGGAGACGGAAGACGGATTTCATGACGCGACCTCCCCGCCGTCGCTGGTGAAGACGCGCGTTGGCCAGGAACGGCTATCCCGGTATTCCTGAAGCAGGGTGATGGCGGCGCTGGTGCCAAAAATGGCGAAGAGCATCAGCCCCGCCCACACGAGAGGACGGGCGGCGACGGGACGAAACAGCCGAATGAGAAGGCCGGCGAAAAGAATCGTCCAACCCACCGCAGCCGCGGCGGCCCGGTGGCGGCAGGGGAATTCATAGTGCCAGAAAAATGCCGTATGAGTCCAGGGCAGCAAGGCGGGGGGCGCGAGCGAGAGCGGGAGCGCCTGTGGCGTGTCACCGGTGGCCGGCGGCGCATCCAACTGGCCATACGCGAGGCGGAGGTTGGCGCGGGTGGCGGGGGTCGCGCCGAGACGGCGATCGGCACGATCCAGCGCCGCAATGGCGTTGGGAGCGTCTCCGGCCAGCAGCAGCGCCGTGCCGAGATTGTAGAACAGCGCGCCACGGGTGTCGCCATCAAGGACCAGGCGGTTGTAGCTCTGGGCCGCTTCAAGAAAATCAGCAGGTGAATGGGCGGTGGCAAAGCGGGCGTTGGCCCGTTCCCATCCAAACGCGCTGGAGGTCTCGAAGGCGTGGACGGGGGAGGATATCGAGATTATCGAGATTATCGATACTATCGACAGTATCGAAACGTGTTGCCCGGACCGTCGCCTCCCATCAAGGGTGGTTTCGGTGGTTTCAATGAGAGTGGTCGCCTCCTCAGCCGAAGCCCCGCCGTCGGAGCCGGGCCGGTAGATCGCCTCGTCGAGACGTTCGAGAAGGGAGCGAAAGGCATCGGCTTGGCGGGCCGGGACGCCATGGGCGATGAGCAGCCGGGATGCCTCGGGGGGGGTCAGCGAATGACCGGTGGCTGCGAGACGGTCCGTGAGATAGTCGCGGAGCGCGGCGGCTGCGACGTC
>JBAXWO010000623.1:0-2201 GCA_037128375.1 bacterium | reverse complement strand
AGGCCTTCTGGGCCAGCGCACAAGCCAGATAGGACTTCCCCACGCCGGTGGGGCCTAAAGCCAGAGGGGTCAGGGCTCGACATTCAACATTACGGTTGACAGGGGATGCAGGAAGTGGTGAGGTTGGAGCATGGCGAGACCGTTGAGGATGGCGATAGTGGATGGTTGGTACCACGTATTTGGGCGTGGGCTGGAGCGGCGGGCGATTTTCGGGGACGACAGGGATCGCGAGCATCTCTTGGAGTTGTTGGCGGATTTGTCGGGGCGTTACCGGATTCGGATTCACGCGTATGCGTTGATGGAGAACCACTATCACGCGATTCTCCAGACTCCGGAGGCGAATTTGAGTCGCGGGATGCAGTGGCTGCATGGGGCCTACAGCGTGTGGTATAACGCGCGGCATCACCGGGTTGGCCCGTTGTTTCAAGGCCGGTATCGTGCCATCCCGGTGGAGAACGGAGCCTGGGCGTACGGCCTGAGCGTCTACGTGCATCTGAATCCCTTGCGGGTGGCGGGTTTGGGCTTGAGCAAGCAGGGGCGGGTGCTGGAGGGGAAAGGGTTCCAGGCACCGACGCCGGAACAAGCGAACGAGAGGCTGAAACGGTTGCGGGAATATCGGTGGAGTTCATACCGGGCCTACGCGGGGTACACGGCCACGCCGGCGTGGTTGGTGACGGCGGACCTGCTGGCGAGGGCGCATCGCGAAGCGGACCGGCGGCAGGACCAGTTCCGGGCAGATGTGCAGGCGCGAGTGAGTCGCGGGGTGGAGGCGGGCAAACTCGAAAGGTTGCGTGACGCGGTGGCGGTGGGCAGTGCGGCGTTCGTTCGGCGCGTGCGCGGGGTGGCGGCGGGAAAGAATCTGCGAGGCATCGCGGGGAAGGCCGCCCTGCGGCAGCGTGTGAGGTGGGAGGAGGTCCGAGCGGCGGTGGAGCAGGTGAAAGGCGAAGAGTGGTCGAGATTTGTGGACCGGAGGGGAGATGAAGGGCGCGACTTGTTCCTGTGGACGGCGCGACGCTGCTGCGGCCTGACATTAAGAGAGTTGGGTTCGGTCGTGGGCGCGGAGTTTGCAGCCGTCAGTGTGGCTCTGAAACGGCTTGAGCAGCGAGCGGCCACCGACAAGAATATCCGCGTCAAGCAGGCAGAAGTACTCTCAATGTTGAATGTCGAGCCCTGACCCGAATGGCGCTAAATCAAGATCCTTGACTCTCAGGCGAATCAGTTCCGAAACCCTCAGTCCGGCCCCATACGCCAGTTGCAGCAGCAGACGGTCGGCCACTGGCGTCATCTTCAGTACCTGGCGAACCTCCTCCTGGGAGAGAACGACCGGCAGCCTGGTTCCTTGTCTAGCCCGCACACTCTTCAGGTCCGGATTCTCCTGCTTCAGAACCTCGCGAAGCAGGAATAGAAGAGCCGCAAAGGCCTGGTTCTGTGTTGAGGCGGCCACATCTTGCTGGGTAGCCAGCGACGAAATGTAGGCGCGAGCCGAGTCGCTCTGCCGCCAATCCAGTTCATGCTTCAAGGCATACGCCAAATAACGACGCACCCAGTCCAGATACGTCTGCTCCGTCCTGTAGGCATAGTGGCGAATTCGGATCAAATCCCGCATTTGCGTATAGACACCTTCCGCGTCCGAAATCGCCTTATCCGGGTCACCTGCGCGCACTGCCTCCTGTTTCCCTGTCGTTGCAAAGACTTTCACATAGAGTTCCACTGCCCTCAGCGCCTGCCGGACCTGCCACTCCTCAATGCTCCGATCCTTCGACAACAGGTTCTCGAAAGCTTGTATTCGATCCGTTGCCGAGGCGGCGATAGGCGGCAATTCCGCTGTCAGGAATCGTTGAACCCATTTCACGTAGAACGGCAGGTGACGCTCGTCGACCAGATTACGTTGCTTGATAAACTGCACAAACGGTTCCAGATCATACTGTTGCATGATTTCTCCTTGACGCCTAATACTTGTTTCGGACGTTATACGTCATGACGTATAACGGCGTTTCTAACTATATATAACGTCACAGATCGCCAATTATTGCCAACAATATTCAGGATTATGACTGTTGACGTATAACGCCGGTCAGACGGGTTTATACGTCACCGCGATCTCGTGACTCCTGTCGGTCGATTCTGCTTGGCAGGGGGCGTCAAGGCAGCAGGTAGGCGGAAGCATCCGTTGTTACTTTCTGACAACGTGCAAGATAAGC
>JBAXWO010000622.1:0-2204 GCA_037128375.1 bacterium | reverse complement strand
GCCCCCAAGCCCGTGCCGCGGGTTCCGGCCGTGGAGAAGCGGTCAGCCAGGGCCAGCTCGACATCGGCGATGCCCTGGCCGCTGTCGCGCGATTCAATCTCCAAGCCGACACGCCCGCCGTCGGCGAGCGGCGTCAGGGTCAACGTCCCGCCTTGGGCGTGCTTGATCAGGTTGGTGGCCAGTTCGGTCATGGCTAGGGCGATCTCTTCGCAGGATGCCGGGTCAAACCCGATGCTTTCCGCCAGAGCCTTGGACCCCATCCGCGCCGCTCCGACGCTACCGGAATGCAGGATTTCAACAACCTGTGGGGGTGCAAGCTTCATTTTATTGTTTCAGCCATTTGCGCACGACCACGGTCGTGCCTTTGCCGACTGTGGATTCAATCGTCATTTCATCCATGAGCCGTTTGGAACCGGACAACCCCAGGCCCATGCCCTTGCCGGTGCTGAAGCCCATTTCCATCGCCTTTTCGACATCGGGAATGCCTGGTCCGCTATCCTCGAAGGTCAGTTCCAGACCCACGCTGGCACCTGGGTTCAGCGTGCGCCAGTGCATGACGCCGGACTTGGCGTAATGGTAGATGTTCCGGGTCAGTTCCGAGGCGGCGGTGACGATTCGGGTCACATCGGTGATGCCAAAGCCCAAGGTTGTGGCCGCATCGCGAACGACTTTGCGCGCCATCACGATGTCGTTCTCGGATGTGATTTGGAATTTGCCCTGGCACGGTTCATTCATAGGCGGAGATCCTTAGAGAGCGTGGAGTTGAGCAGGTCCAACGCCCGGTCCACGTTGAGGGCGGTCAAGGAGTTCCCCACGGTCAAGCCCAGTTGGGTTGACGTGACGGCCACACTGGCGCGCATGCCCGCCAGCACGGTGCGGCCGCCCATGAGCGCGACCATCTGGACGGTTTCCGCAACCGTCCGCGCAAAGAAGGAGTCCAGAGTCTGAACCGTGGAGATGTCCAGAACCAAGCCCTTGCATTCATGCCGCGCCATCGCCTGCAGCACTTGATCCTGGAGCGCCGACACGGTCTCGTCGTCCGGATCGGGTGGCACAGTGACCAACAGCAAGTCGCGCAGTTTGATGACAGAAATGCTTTCAGAGGCCATAAGGTTCCTCTCTCAATGGTTGCTGTCTTTGGGCACAACTTGGAGTTTCAGGAGGTCAAACGCCACTTGCAGCCCGGCGGACAGGGAGGCACGGGTAATGATGCCCGAAAGGTCAATGCCCAGGTGAACCAGCGTCTGGGCAATGGCCGGACGCACGCCCGTCAGCACCACCTGCGCCCCCAGCAGGCGGACGGCACTGATGGTCTCGATCAGGTGCTGCGCCGTCTGTGTGTCAATGATCGGCACTCCCGTGATATCCACGAGGGCGACCGGCGAATTCGTTTCCACGATGCGATTGAGCAGTCGCTCCATGAATTGCTGGGTGCGATTGCTGTCGAGCGAGCCGATGAGCGGCGCGACCACGACGCCCTGCCAGACCTGCATGACCGGTGTGGACAGTTCCATGATTTCCCTGGACTGCTGCTTGATCTGCTCCTCGGCCTGCTTGCGCTCGGTCAGGTCGCGCGTCACTTTCGAGAAGCCCCGCAGTGTGCCATCCTTGTCGCGCAAGGCCGAGATGATGACGTTGGCCCAGAATTTCTTTCCATCTTTCCGCACGCGCCAGCCTTCGTCTTCAAAACGCCCCTCCTTGGCTGCCGCCTTCAGTTCCTGCTCGGGTAAGCCCCGCTGAACGGCGTCGGCCGGATAAAAGCAGGAGAAGTGCTGGCCGATGATCTCCTCGGCGCGCCAGCCTTTGAAGCGTTCGGCGCCCGCGTTCCAACTGGCGACATGCCCGCCGGGGTCCAGCATGACGATGGCGTAGTCTTTGATGCTTTCCACCAGCAGGCGGAAACTGTCTTCACTGCCCAGCACGGTGGATGGGGTTTTGGACGGCGTGTTCTTATTATTCTTCATGGGACTCCTTGTTGCATTGGTTTCGGTTTCCAACCCGGTTCAGATTACGCAATCGGCGGTCCTTTTGCAGTGGGGTATTACCCTACCTGCGCCATTCTCATTTTGGAGATGGGACCATCGGCGTCGGCGTCGGGGTCGGTATCGGTACCGATAAAACCAACGCAAAATCGACCCCGATTCCGATACCGATACCGACCCCGATAACTCAATCGCCTCATCATTAGAATTGCTGAATGGCTG
>JBAXWO010000621.1:0-2206 GCA_037128375.1 bacterium | reverse complement strand
CCGCCCACCGCGCTCATGGTGACGCTGCCGAATGTCGCGGCGTTTGTCAGAACAACGGCAATTCGCCCACCGCCGCCGCTGTAACTGGTGCCAGTCTCGCCATCGGCTACGATCTGCCCCGTGCCCTGCAAAGTCCCTGCCAGGATGTTCACCGATCCACCGGCCCCGGTATCTTGACCGGTAAATCTATTAATACCGTAATAATCTGTATACCCCGCCTTTGACCATTCTTGAGTCTTCACCCCTTCGCTGCCGGCATTGATGAGTCCATTGAGGGTCACGTTAGCAGCTCGAATGATTACCGCACCGCCTCCAACGCCGCAGTATTGGACACTGCCTCCGTAGCCACCGTCACCGACCATGACCGGATTGGTGATTGAGCCATACGTCCTTCCCAATGTACCAAGCCCGGTAGCCCCGTTGGTGGCACCTTGTCCGCCATGGCTTCCACCACCGACGGAGCCGCTATAGTAGCCATTGCATCCCATACCCTTGGCCCAGATGGTGCCGTTGTTGGCGACGGTCAGATCGCCCGAAAGCGTCAGATAAATGCGGTTGAACCCATAGGCCCCCGCCCCCACCCCATCAAGACTGACTCGTGTTTTGCCCAGGGTTCCTGGACTTTCATGGGTCAGGATTCCGCCATTGGTAATGATGAGACTCCCTCCGGTTATGGTTCCGTTCGAGTAACAGGAGATCACGGCACTGTCCGTAAACGTGCCGCTCCAGGTCAACTGGCCGTAGTCCCGAGCGACAAGCCTCGACGTGAGCTGATTGGTCGTACTTCCGGCAGTGACCAGCGTGCAACCGGTCAGGTCCAGCGTGGCGTTAGTTCCCACCGCGAGCACGCCATTGTTCGTCAGAACGATTCCGGGGAACTGATAACTGCCATCCCGTAGGAGAGTCGTGGCATATATTGTACCGTTGTTGTCTTTGTTGTCTACGATCAGATTCGTCTGCTGCGCGTCCACGATGTAGATGGTTCCGGCCCCGCCCAGAAACCCGGCAGTCGTCGATCCGATAGCGGAGATGTTGTTATAGATAGAGGAAGGCACCGTGCCGCCGGTGATTCTCACCGCAATCCGCCCACCGCCACCACCACCACTGCTGCCGCCTTGCGCAGTGATGGAGCCGCCTCCCGAGATCGAAGCTGCTGTCAGATTGATGGTACCTCCCGCGCCATCGCAGTTGGCTTGGTTTACGCCGCCATTGGCAGTAATCACGCCGTTATGGGTCACACTTCCAGTCACCCGTAGCACCACCGTGCCGCCGCCCGGCCCCCCCCCAGTACCAGTGCCTGAACCGGAGCTTCCGCTATTGACGGGATTGGTGATCGAACCATAGGTGGTACCACCGCCGCCCGAGTTCCCTTCCCCGCCATGGCCTCCGCCCTTACCAATATTTAATATCCCCTTGCCTGGACCGGCCCCGATCCAACCGTCAATTCTCTTATACCCCATACCATCCACATTGATCTTCCCGCCGGAGGCGACGGTCAGGTTGCCGCTGATCACCATGCAGAGCCGGTTGCTCTCGCTGCCGACGGTCGAGCTTTGAGACCAGTCCGCCGCGTGGGTTACCGTGCCGGTGGCGCCGATGGTGACGTCGCCGTTTACGTTGAGGATCTTGTCGGAGACGTTGCCGTTGGTGATGGTCAGCGTCGAGTTGGTGTAGCCAGCAGCCGTGTTCGTACCGATGGTGAGCGAGTTGATCGTGTACGGGAGCGTGAGTATGTTGAAGTCTAGCAGCGGCGCGTTGGTGGAGTTGTGGTCAATTATCACATCGTCGCTCGAACCCGGCTTGCCGACGTTGTCTGCCAATCCCGGCGAACTTTCCCAGTTGTTGGCGTTGGTCCAGACCTGACGTTGTGCGCCGAGCGCTGCATCGCCGATCCAGTACTTCGTCACCGCCTGCGCCGTGCCCGCGAGAAGGAGGACAGTGAGCAGTGAAAAGTAAACAGTGAACAGTGGACGACGACACAAGTGCGCGGTATCCCCGACACCCGACACGCTATTCGCTATTTCCGTTTGCTTCTTCATGGTATTCTCCTCTTGTACCTCGTAAATATGCGTGATTACTCAGACCGAAGGACACGTAGGGCCGCCGCTTGTCGGCGTGCCGCAAAGACGGCCTTCGACAAGCGAAGGCCCTACGAAGAATTTGCGAAGACTCAGCCCGACGAAGTTCGATCGCTTCACACAGATCC
>JBAXWO010000620.1:0-2207 GCA_037128375.1 bacterium | reverse complement strand
GGGGCGGCCCGGCATTCTGCATGGTAACAAGTCGTATGTTCTGCAGGATTCGGAAGGGCAGATTCATAATGCGCATTCCATCAGTGCGGGGTTGGACTATCCCGGCGTTGGCCCCGAACACGCGCTCTGGGCCGACCTTAAGCGGGTGGAGTACGCCGGCATAACCGACGGCGAGGCGGTGGCGGCCTTTCATGAACTGGCGTTGCTGGAGGGGATCATCCCGGCCCTGGAGTCCAGTCATGCCCTCGCCGAAGCCCGTAAACGGGCGAAAAGTGCCGGCCGGAACGGGCTCATCCTGGTCTGTCTGTCCGGTCGGGGGGATAAGGATCTGGAGAGCGTGCTGGCTTACGATATGGAAAAGGGTGGGAAACATGACGCGAATTGAGCGGACTTTCAAACGACTCCATCAGGAGGGGAAAAAGGCGCTGGTGGGATTCCTGATGGCCGGGGATCCGGATATCGAGACCTCCGAGCGGCACTGCCGGACGGTGCTTGATAACGGGGTTGATATCCTGGAACTGGGGGTTCCCTTTTCGGATCCCACTGCCGACGGGCCGGTGATTCGGGCGGCAGGGCAGCGCGCGTTGGCGGCGGGCGCCACGCTTGCCAAGGTGTTGGGCCTGGCGCGACGCTTGCGCCGGGACTACGAGGCGCCGATCGTGTTGTTTGGCTACGTGAATCCCTTGTTCAGTCACGGTTACGCGCGAGTTTGCGAAGAGGCGGCCGGGGCAGGGGTGGATGCCCTGCTGGTGGTCGATCTTCCGTTTGAAGAGAGCGGGGAATTGCGGGAGCATCTGGACCGGAATGGGTTGGACTTCATTACCCTGGTGGCCCCGACCACGCCCGAAGACCGGTTGCGGATGATCCTGAAGGAGGCGCGTGGGTTTGTGTACTACATCATGGTCAAGGGGGTTACGGGGACACGGTCCGCCTTGGCGGTGGATGTGGAGCAGCACCTGGCCAGGCTGAAAGCCGTAACGCGGTTGCCCGTGGTTGCCGGGTTCGGCGTCGGCAACGGAGCGCAGGCACGGGACGCGGCACGCCATGCCGGAGGTGTTGTGGTGGGCAGCGCGCTTATCAAGGCGGCGCAGGAACAACGCCTGGACGGGTTCGTCCGCGAACTTCGGCAGGCGTTGAATTAGGCGGGATTTCAAGAACCGGCGTTAACCACCGTACAATACGGCCTAAAATATGCCATACCTACGCGCAAGACTGACACGCGTCCTTTTTGAATATTTTGGGGCTGATGATCGCCGGTGCGAACACGCGCTGCGCGTGCTTTATCACGCCGAACGCCTGATGGGCAGCTATCCGGACTGTGACGCGGAGGTTGTCGTGGCGTCCGCCCTGCTGCATGACGTGGGCATCAAAGTTTCCGAGGAGAAGCATGGGTACAACAACGGCAGTACCCAGGAGAAATACGGCCCCCCCGTGGCGGGCGACCTGCTTCGTTCCATAGGTTTTCCAGCCCCGAAGATCGATGTCGTGATGAATATCATTGGAAACCACCATTCTCCGTCGCGATACGATTATCCGGAACTTGCGCTCCTGAAAGAGGCCGATCGAATCGTGAACCGGGATGAAGGGTGAGGTGACCCGGGCTTTCTGGTGTCCGGTTCTACCTTCTTTGGATTGCCGCAGACAGCGATCCGTGCTCTGAACACTCAGGTTCCTGGCCAAGCGGCTTGATGGTGTAGCGACCGCCCTTGTGGCAAACCAATCCGGAGAGCCCGTTCTTCACGTAAGTCGAAACCTCTTGCTCCGGGACTGTGTCACCATTCTTGTAACTGTGTTCCAGTGCCGCCTGCTCCTTGGCTGAATCGATCATCCTCATGTTGTTGAGGCAGGCATTTCGCTGGCTCATGGATCTGGCCTTCACGAAGGATGGAATCGCTATGGCGGCTAACAGGCCGATGAAAGGGATGAGGCAGGCGCAGACGATGGCGGCAATCGCCCCTCCGGACATCCCGCGTGCGGGGACCAACGAGGCGGGCAGCATGGTTCGCGGCGCGGTCGTGGCGCTGGTGTGGACAAGTTGATTGACGCTCGATTGCATCATTCCGATGAAGATCGGAGTCATAATCGTATAGCCGAGCAGTAAGTTGATGTACGGAATGATCTGGAAGACGCAAGTCGTGGTCGCCAGAGCGCGGAGATTGCCGGGTGGCAGTCCATACAGGTCGCGCTGCTCATCGATGCGCAGGCAC
>JBAXWO010000062.1:0-9651 GCA_037128375.1 bacterium | reverse complement strand
CGAGTGGGGCGTCCAGGTGTTCGGCATCCTCCAACTCCGGTCCGGTTCCGGCCAGGATCCTGTCGCCACCTTAACCCGTCGCCACGTCGAGGCATTGGCCGCCAGCCTTCCCGGGGCAACGGTGACCGGTCTCCAATGGTACAACGGCGGACCGGCGGGACTGGACTCGGGCACAAGGATTGCCGCCATCGATGAAACCTGTTTCCGTGTCCGCCCCTGGCGCCTCGTCGCCGGGCGGGCGCTGGACGCCGCGGACCTGCGTGACCGGTCACGGTGCGCCGTGGCCAGTACGACCCTGGCACGGACCCTGGGCCTGAAAGTCGGCGATAGCGTGCGCCTTCACAATATCCCGTTCGAGGTGGTGGGCCTCGCGGATATCGAAACCGGAACCCTGGAAACCTCCGGCGATCCGGCCCTGGCGCCCGGCGACCGGCTCCTCCTGGTGCCCTGGAGCGTCCCCGCCTGCTGGTTGCCGGAAGGCGCTCCCCCCGACTCCCGGCTGGATGCGATCTTTGTGAAAAGTGCAGACGGCGCCCGGTTGGACGATACCGTCCGGCGGGCTGCCAACCTTTTGGATCAACCGGATTATGTCGTGCCCGGCGTCACCTGGGTCACCCCGCGCAGCCTGGTCCGGCGGCTGATGAGATTCCAGCGCCTGATCATGCTGGCTGGCGGCGCGGTGGTTTTGCTCTGCCTCGTGCTGGGCGGCATCACGCTGACCAGTCTTCTACTTGCGGGTGTACAAAACCGGATTCCCGAAATCGGTTTGCGCCGGGCACTCGGCGCCTCGCCCGCCGAGGTGGGCCTGCTGTTCATGTTTGAGGCGCTGCTCGTTACCCTGGCCTCCACCCTTGCCGGCATGGGACTCGCCCGGGTTTTGATCGGGATAGTCCGACCGTGGAGTCCCCTGCCCCTATGCTGGGGGCCCCTGGCCCTCTTCCTTCCCCTCTTTTCCGGCCTGATCCTGGGCGTCCTTTCGAGCTACTGGCCCGCCCGCGCCGCGGCCCGTATCGCCCCTGCAGAGGCCTTACGGAATGACTAAACGGGATTATGCGCTTGTTTCCGGCGCCTGAAATCTTTAGCTTGCCGCTGGTGTCATTCATTTATCTTTGGCAGGTGCGAGATGCATTCCATCATAAGTCGATCCCTATATGGTGCAGCGATCGGAGGGCTTATGGCCGTCTCGGTGTTCGCCGGCCCCGCCGCACAGCCCCTGATCGAGCATTCCCCGATCACGGTGGGCGTCCGCGGCCAGAACATCGTGTTACGAGCCCACGTGACCCACACCAGCCAGACCGTTAAACAGGTGCTGCTGTTCTATGCGGTTTCACGCGACGCCGCCCCCTACAAGATGGTCATGAACGACTCCGGCTCCGGCTGGTTCACCGGCACCCTCCCGCCCGACCTGACGGCGGGGCTCAAGCAACTCCTGTACTACATCGAAGCCCGCGACGCCACCGACGTCACGGCCGAGACCCCCTGGTACGTCATCGAACTCAAGGGGGCCCCCAAGGCGGAGACGGCGCCCGCCCAGGCGCCTGTTGCGCCCGTTGCGCCTCCGGGCCAGCCTGAGGGCGAAAAATCGACCTGGCGAAAACCGGCGCTCGTCGCCGGCGGCGTATTGCTCGCGGGCGGAGCGGCCCTGGCACTGTCCGGAGGCGGAGGCGGTGGCGGGGGGGGCAGTTCGTCCGACGGAGCCACAACCAATTCCGTCGGAACCTACAGCGGCAGCGCCACCGCGTGCTTCCAACCCCCGGGCGGAAGTTCATCCTGCACCACACACGCCATTTCCATCGCCATCCAGGCCAACGGCACCGTGTCCAGCGATTCCCTACGGGAGGGGACACATCTCGAAGGCAAACTCTCCGGCGCCAATTTTCTGCTGGTGGCGCCGGTGAAGGAAGGCGGCCTGACCGGAGAAATCCAATACCTGGGCACGGTGGTCAACAACCGGATCGCCGGCTCCATCCAGGGCAACGCCACCAGCGCCGACGGCACCGGCACCTACTCCGGAAATTTCAGCGCGATGAAATAGACCCGGCGCCCGGAAAACGATCGGGGATCCACCGGATCGCCGCATACACGGCGGCGAGCGCCAGGACGTAGACCGCCGTCCCCAGTCCCTCGTGAATCAGTCCGTAATCAAGATCGGTCTGCAATACCGCCATCACGATCACGGCGATCCGCGCGGCGTTGAACACGAATCCCAGCGCCAGCGCCAGAATCGCCAGCCCCCCCGTCACGAGCCACCGGAAACGCCGGCGCGCCGCCACGATGACCGTCAGAACCACCGAGGACAGGATGATCCCGAACCCGTTGCACTCGGTGGCGACATCAAACACACCGGCCCCTTTTTCCGCCACCATCACGATGCTGAGGGGATCGTGCCGGACCACAATGTCGGCCTGAATGCCCAGCACGGACAATAACCCGGCGGAACCGTGAGCGGCGACCGTCCGCAAGGCCTCGTCCCACTGCGGCACGAAAACCAGCATCGCGGCCGCCGTCCCCAGTCCCACCAGGGCCGGATAGAAAGGAACCACGCCCCGCCTTCCAAAACTGAACGAGACGAGCGCACCGAGATTCAGACACAAGCCCAGGATGGCCAATGGCCACAACGCAGCGGCGGAAGCCAGAATCAGAGCCAGGCAGGAAAGCGAGAACAACACCAGGCCGTGGGGATTGATGAACGGATAAAAGCGGTGGGTCTTCCGGACCGTCAGCAGCGCGTCCGTAAAGGCGAACCCCAGCAGCAGGAAGGCATTAAGCGCCTGCGTGGTCCGGGCGCTTAACTCGATCACACCCTCCACCAGCGGCGCGTAGGCGATCACCGTCACCGCCAGAATGACCAGCAGGGAGAGAATGTCGGCGCCCTGCCACCGGGTACTCCCCGAAGACGGGGCTGGCAAATTGTCCCTCGGGGATTCCTCGATCATGGGCTCTTCCTGTCGGCGAACCTGCATCCGTCAGTTACTTAATCCCTGCAACGGGGCGGGGATCCGTCCGCCGCGCCGCACGAACACGGCGCAGGAACTCGGATTGACCCGCATCACCGGCCCGCCACCCAGCAATCCGCCAAAATCCACAAAGTCCCCCACCTTCCGGCCCGGGGCGGGAATGATCCGGACGGCCGTGGTCTTCTTGTTGATCATACCGATGGCGGCTTCATCGGCGATGATGCCGCTCAGGGTCTCCGGCGTGGTATCGCCCGGCACGATGATCATGTCGAGCCCCACGGAACATACGGCCGTCATGGCCTCCAATTTCTCGAGGGTCAGGAATCCTTCCGCCGCCCGGCGTGCCATGGTGGCATCCTCGCTGACGGGAATGAATGCGCCGCTCATCCCGCCGGCATGACTGGTGGCCATGGCTCCGCCGCGCTTGACGGCATCGTTGAGCAACGCCAACGCCGCCGTCGTTCCCGGTCCTCCCACGCGATCCAACCCCAACGCCTCCAGGATGTCCCCCACGGAATCGCCCGGCGCCGGCGTCGGCGCCAGCGAGAGGTCAATAATGTTGAAAGGGATCCCCAGCTTGGCCGCACACTTGCGCCCGACCAGTTCGCCGGCGCGGGTGATCTTGAATGCCACGCGCTTGATTTCCTCCGCCACGGTCTGCAAATCCAGGTCGCGATCCAGCGCCTGCACGGCCGCCCGGATGGTCCCGGGCCCGGAGATCCCCACCGAGAGGGAGCAATCGCCTTCGCCCACCCCGCAAAACGCGCCGGCCATGAACGGGTTGTCCTCAACGGCATTGCAAAAAACAACCAACCGCGCGCAGGCACTGCCGGCCGTATCCGCCGTGAGGTCCGCGGCCGCCTTCATCGCCTGTCCCATCAGGGCCACGGCATCCATGTTGATACCGGCCTTCGTTGTGCCGATGTTGACCGAGGCGCACAGGCGCGAGGTCTCGGCCAGCGCCCGCGGAATGCACCGGATAAGAATCGCGCTGGCCCGGCTCAAATCCTTCTGGGCCAGGGCGGAGAAACCGCCGATAAAATCGATTCCCAATTCGTGCGCCGCCCGATCCAGCGCCAGGGCGATCGGGACGTAGTCCGTAGTCTCGCAGGCCGCCGCAATCCACGATACCGGCGTCACCGACACGCGCTTGTTGATGATCGGAATGCCGTATTCCTGCGCCACCTCCTCGGCCACGGAGACCAGCCGTTCCGCCTGCCTCATGATCTTGTCGTGGACTTTCTGGGCCACGCGCTTGATATCCGATCCCGCGCAATCGTGCAGGTCGATGCCCATCGTGACC
This sequence comes from bacterium, assembly GCA_037128375.1. GTDB lineage: Bacteria > Verrucomicrobiota > Kiritimatiellia > CAIKKV01 > CAITUY01 > CAMBRF01. The sequence continues at coordinate 5,391 of JBAXWO010000062.1, read as the reverse complement.
GTGCGAATGTCCAGCTTCTGGGCGTGGATCATCCCCAATGTTTCAAAAATCTCCTCGGAACCGATCGCCATATCCGTTCTCCCCTCTCGATACCCAGCCGCCGGTCGTGCCGGCGGGCAGGCTCACACTCGATGCATTGCCCGGAAGATTTCCTCGTGCTGGACGACGATGGAAAGTCCTTCCTTCTGCCCGTGCCCTTCAAGTTCCTTCTTGAGCCCGGCAAAGGCCCCTGAGATCCCTTTGATATCCACCAGCATGACCATGGTGAAGAGATCGCTCATGATGGTCTGGCTGACATCCAGGATGTTGGCCTGACGCTGAGCCAGCACCGCCGTCACCCCGGCCATGATCCCCGGTCGGTCGCGCCCGATAACCGCGATCACGATACGACTCTCCGCCGCCGCCCGTTGCCCCTCCGCCACCGCCTGGGCATGCGCCGCCATCAGCCGCAGGTTCGGATTCACCTTGTCCCGTTTCGCACTCATCATCACGCCTCTTTCCTTTTTACACTCCGCCCCGGGCCTCCCCGAAAGAGCCCGCTCACTTCATCAGCCCGAGCATAATTGCCGCCATGCCTAAGAAAAACAACCCCAATAACGTCTTGCTGACCGTCACGTTCCTCCGGCTCCATCCCACCAGGGTGGGAACACGCAGACCGAAACAGCCCAACGTGAGCAGGATGACCAGCGGCATGACAAAGATCAGATTGTAGAGCCCGAGGGTGGCGGCGCTGCGCCAGACACTCTGCCCGCTCTTGATCATCAAGATCAGCGCCGGCACGTAGACCTGTCCCGTGCAGACGCTCTCGAGAACCGTCACCACCATGCCGATCCCGAGCCCGCCTAAAAACAGGTTTCGCCGGCGTAGTCCGCGTTTCATCACCTCATGGATGCGCTGCTGAAGCCCCTGCGGCAGACGCAACATGACCTCCGACGATTTACCGGTAAGACGAAAACGCACCGCATCCCGGAAGGACAGGGCCGCCAACACCAACAGGGTTGCAATCAGCACCCCGTCCAGCAGGGTCTTCGCGACACGGAACCCGGACAGCAGGTACAGGACCCGCAACAGTCCAAACCCTATGGCCAGGTAAGTAAAGTAACACGCCACCACAAAGGCCCCGCCAGCCAGCAGCATTTTCCGGATCCCCACCTGCGAGGAGATCAACAGGCTCATGAAGAACACCAGTGTCGCCGTGGCGCAGGGATTGATGCTGTCCACCACGGCGGCCCACAGCACCCCCGCCAGCGTGAAACTGCCGACATGCTGCGCCAGGAGCCCCCCTTCGGACGGTGCCGCACCCTCCGAGGCGGCCGCCTCGGAACCCATCGTGCGCCGCGCGAGGGCGCGATCCAGCGCCGCAAACAGGTCTTCGCGAATCCGCTTGAATCCCGCCAGCATCTCGGCCCGGTCCACGACCATGCACACCGGCTCGTTGATCGCCGCGCCCAGTCGCCGGCCATGCGCCACCAGCGCGACGTAATTGGTTTCCGCCTCGATATCCCGCTGCTCAAGACGGACCTGATCGGCGTACTGTCGCTCCATTTCGGGAAGAACCTCGCGTCGAACCCGTTCGCACTCACTGCAACCCGTCTCGTAAAAAAACTCCACGACAACCGGGGCGACCACGTCGCCGGCTTCTTCCCGCCCCCCGGCAACGACACGTCCACCGAACACCGCCGCCACGGCCCATACCGCCAGGAGTAGCCGGCGGCCTGTCCCGCCGCAAGTTGTATTAAGGAGAAACATAGACGTCCATCGCCGTCAACCGTCCCTACGGGGAGTGCGGAACCGCCGCTCCAGGCCCCGCAATCACGCGCAGGGGCACCCGCAGTTCCTTCATCGTCTCGACATCCGTCTCGATCCGCAGCGACTCGCCATTCACGCCGGTCAAGTCCCCCGCGGCCTTGACTTCGATGCGGTACCGGTCGGGAGCAACCGTCGCCACGATACAGGTCAACCCCGCTGCCGGCGCCTCCGCCGTGATGACGCGGAACGGTTTTCCGGCCGGTGAATGCACGCCCACATAGTACGTACGCACCGCATTCGTGGCGCCTTGCACCAGAAGCAGACTCGACGGGGTCGCCACGACATCCGCCGCCACGAAGACGCTCACCGGAATGTCGATCTGCGACAGGAGGGGATGATCGGTCAGAACCTGCATGGCGGCATGGGTCGTTCCCGCCAGCCGGGGCCCCGTGCTCCGGATCGTGACACGGTAAAGATGTCCCGCCTCCTTCGTCTCCACGTCGGCCGTAAACGCTGCGGAGGACGACCGCACTTCCTTGACCTGAAACACAACGCCCGTTCGTCCCACCAGCAACACATCCTGCTCCGCCACGCCTTCGCGGGCCAGTGTTCCAAAATGAACGCCCGCCGGCTGCGCCTCGATGGGCGTGACAACCGTGCCGGACATCTCCAATCGCAGACGCGGGTTCACCGGATCGTCCGACTCGACGTAGAGCGCCTTCCGTTGCGTTCCGGTCCGCCCCTTCAGATCCAGGCCGGCCACGAGTTCCGTGGATTGACCGGGAGCGAGGAGGTTGGTCACCATGGCCGCGGTGGTGCATCCGCAACTCGTCCGGACGTTGATAATTCGGACCGGAGCCGACCCCGCGTTGACCAGCACGAAGGAATGTGAAATCACCTGCCCGGGATCAACCTCCCCGAACTGAAATACGGGCTGATCGCAACGTAACGCATGAGTCACCGGCGCCGTGGCCGGCTCCTGACCATGGGCCCCCATCACGGCCATCATCCCCAGCGCCACCAGGCCCTGTTCAAACGCACGCGATAATCTCATCAAGAGGCTCCTCCGTTCGCAAACACCCTGCTTCTCACGGGCGGGATTCTATCAGACCGCCACCCGAAAAGTCCATGCCCCGCGATAATTGCTGATGACAGGTCCCGTCGCCCGCCTTACCATAACCGGCATGAAGCGTGCCTGCCTCCTCGTGCTTCTTTGCGGCCTGGCCACCGCCGGCGACGCGGCGGAACCGGCGCGCCCTTCGACTGTCCGCGGCTGGCTCTACCTGTCGACCAATCTCCTGCCGGACAAGCAGGTGAAGGAGACCCTGGCGTTGCTGGAGCGTGTGGCGGCCGAGGGCTATACCGGGGTCGTGCTGGCGGACTACAAGTTCATGCGCTGGGATGACGTGCCCGCATCCTACGTCCGGAACTGCCGCACCATCCGGGACGCCTGCCGGCGCCTCAAACTCGAACTCGTGGCCGGCGTGATGCCGATGGGCTATTCCAACAGCCTGCTCAGTCGCGATCCCAATCTCGCCGAAGGACTGCCGGTGCGCGACGCCCCCTTCAACGTCACCGGTGGGAAACTGGTTCCGGCCGACCCCGCGCCGCTGGTCAACGGCGGCTTTGAATCTTTCCGCGGCGACCGCCCGACCGGCTGGCTTTTTACCGATGAGCCCGGCAGGATTTCCTTCATCGATCCAACCGTCCGACAGGAGGGCCGGGTTGCGCTGCGCATGCAGGATGTGGCCCGCTACGAGCCCGAACACCGCCATGCGCGTGTGTGCCAGACCCTCCAACTGCGCCCCTTCGCCGCCTACCACGTCTCGGTGGCGGTCAAGACGCTGGATTGGCAGGCGGATGACACGCGGATCGCCGTCATCGGCGCCAACGGCGCCTCGCTGAATTTCCACACCCCCGCCATCGAACGTACCCGGGACTGGACACGGCTCGACATCGTGTTCAACACGCTGGACTCCCGACAGGTGAATCTCTATCTGGGCACCTGGGCGGGACAGACCGGCACTCTTTGGTGGGACGATGTGCGGCTGGAACCCGCGGGGTTCATGAACATTCTGCGCCGCGAGGGAACGCCGCTCCGGATCACCAGCGAGGAGGGCTCGACCGTTTACGAGGAAGGCCGCGATTTCGCCGTGATCCGGGACCCCAAACTGGGCATGGACCCCTGGGCGGGCGACTATACCGCCTGGCACGAACCGCCCGTGGCACGGGTTCCCGACGGCAGCCGTCTGAAGGAGGGACAGCGTGTCCTGGCCAGTTATTATCACGCCGCCATCATCAACGACGGCCAACTGACCTGCTGCATGAGCGCGCCCAAGGTCTACGAGATCCTGGAATGGCAGGTGAAGCAGGTCCGTGACGCGCTTCAGCCCGACGGCTACATGATGATGCATGACGAGATCCGGACCCAGGGCTGGGACGACTCCTGCGCCCGGCGCAACCTGACCCCTGCCCGCATTCTGGCTGACAACGTCCAACGCTGTACCGCCATTCTCCACCAGGCCGATCCCGGCAAGCCCCTCTACGTCTGGTCCGACATGTTCGACCCGAACCACAATGCCCGCAAATCAGGCCCCTACTACCTGGTGAAAGGCGACGGACCCTGGTACGGGTCCTGGGAGGGGCTGCCGCCGGAAGTGACGATCATGAACTGGCAGATGGGGCCCCAAACCCGCCGCGCCACGCTTCAACACTTTGCCAACCGCGGGCATCACCAGATCCTGGCCGGTTATTATGACGGCGATCCCCGCATGATTGCCGACTGGCTGAAGGACGCCGCCGGAATCCGCGGCGTGGAAGGCGCAATGTATACCACCTGGCGGGGAAACTACACGCAAACCAAGGCGTTCATCGACTGCCTGAGCCCACCCGCCATCCACCGTAATTGAGAACCCTACGGCTTCGGAATGAACAGCTTCTGCCCCACCCTGACCCCATCGGACTTCAGGTTATTGGCCTTCTTGATGGAACTGACGCTGACTTTGTAGGCCGCGGCAATGGCGGACAGGCTTTGACCGGACTCCACGACATGTTCGTACCCCGTCTCCGCCGAACCGCCGCCACGCCCGCCCGATGACGACGTACCGACGATCGCCGCTACCTTGTGGCTCAGATCGCTGACAATCTGCTTCCTGTCAGCCTCGCGCCCGGCCGCCAAAGACTGCACCTGCCGCTCCAACGTATCCAACCGGTTCCGCACCACCAGATCTTCCCGCGGCGCCTTGCGCAGAGTTTCGATTTCCCGCGCCAGGTTTTGCTGCTCAAGCTGGATACCGCCAAGCTTTTCGTTCATGCGCTGCATATCTTCCTGCATCCGGTCGAAATCCGCCTGCTGCCGCGCCAGACTGGCCTGATCCACCATCGTTACACACCCGGCGTTCAGAACCAGGATCATCCCCGCGAATCCGAGTCGGACTGTTCGCATCATCTCCATAATTCCTCCTTGCGAGCCCCCTCCGGCGCCCCGGCATGGCCGCACCGACAAAGGGCAGGCGGAAGAGTCTCTATCAAACGGCGGCTCGACGCCACAAGTTCCTTTTTATGTTTGTTCATGGGGGCCAACATCAGGCCAGGGCAAACGCATCTAAATTCTCATCTGAACAGATGGAATTCTGACAGAAT
>JBAXWO010000619.1:0-2210 GCA_037128375.1 bacterium | reverse complement strand
TTTCAGCGTTTCAGCGTTTCAGCTTTTCTCTTTCAGCCCCCGGCCTCCATCCAATCGGGAAGATACAGACGTTGCACACCCTCATAGTTGTCACTCCCCTCGCGGTCGAGCGTGAGCAACAGCTTCGGATAGTTGTCTTTCACCGCCAACAGCGGTGCGATCTCCCGTTCCATCGTCGCCTTCGTCGTCAGCAGGTAGGCGACCTGAATGTACATCTTCAGTCCATCACGTTCGGCCACGAAATCAATCTCGCGATCACCGACCCGCCCGACGGAGACGCAGTAGCCTCTGCGCAGAAGCTCAAGGCACACCACGTTCTCGAGCATCCCCCCGATGTCGCTCGAACGATACCCGAGCAAGGCGGTGCGCAAACCCAGATCGCTGACATAGTGCTTTTCGTTGACCTCCAGGTGCCGCCGCCCTTTGATATCGTACAGCAACACCCGATGGGTCAGATGCGCATCGGAGAACCACCGCATATAATTCAGAATCGTGTCCACCCCGACGGAGAGCTTCTGGCTCTTTAGAAACGCATTGATCCGGCTGGCGTTCGTCAGATTGCCGATGTTGTCAAAAATAAACCTCCCCACCTTTTCGAGCAGGGCGTAGTTACGCACCTGATGCCGCCGCACAATGTCCTTCAGTATGATCGTGTCGTAGACGCCCGCGACAAACGGTCGGAAGGTCGCCTCGGCAAGCCTTCCGAACTCGTGCAGACCGGGAAGTCCGCCGTAGCGCAGAAAGTCGCGGAACGCCTCAGCCGTCTCCATTTTCAACAACCCGTTGAACGATCTGAATTCGGAGAATGAAAGAGGAAAGACCTGAATCTCGACGAATCGCCCCGCCAAAAGCGTGGCCAGTTCGCCGGAAAGCATCCGGGCATTAGACCCGGTGATCACCACGTCCATGTCGCGCCGCCCCGACCAATCGGCGACGATCCGCTCCCATTCCTCGATCTCCTGGATTTCATCAATAAAAACATGGCAAAAACCTCCGCTTTTTGACCGTTCCGCTTGGACATGCGCCGCCAGATCATGATACGTGCGGATCGCGTCGAACGCATACGACTCCTTGTCGATATAAACGATTTGCCCTCGCCGCACCCCGTCCGCGACCAGCTTGTCGATCAGCAGCCGAACCAGACAGCTCTTGCCCGCGCGACGCATTCCTGTAATGACTTTCACCACCGGCTTACCCAGAAACGGCGCGATCTGCTTCATATAAAGATTTCGTTTATACACGATATAACCTCATTTATTACGATTATTTTGGACACGCGCGAAATATATCATATCGCGTTGGCCCCCGCAAGCGCTAAAACTGAAAGCTGAAATGCTGAAATGCTGAAATGCTGAAATTGAATTTCGAAAACGAAAAAGTCCTGCATGTCGCAGTTTATCGCTGCTTGCAAGAGCGCCCACAGTGCTGCGGATCGTTCCGCCGGCGTTTTGCCTGCCGGACGCTGCTTCAGGCCGAGATCGATGTCCCGTGTGGTACGTGCCATTTTCATCCGAAGCTCCATGGCATACCCGCCCTTCAAAGCCCAGTTGCTTCCGGAATGGTGGGACAGTCGGCATAGGAAGCGATCAAAGGCTACTTGGCGACGGTGGCGTTGCACATCCGTACCCTCGTCCGCAGCCAACCTGAGAAGCCGGTCTTCTAACGCCTTGCGAAAAGCCGCTGCGGTTTCGTAATGTCTCGCAATCATGAACTGCTCTTCCCTGGCGCTTCATATGCCCAAGGCGGAATATCGCCACGATCTGCCGCCTGCGTGAATTCAGCCGCAGTGATAAGCCCGCGATGGCGCGCCTCGCGGATGGCCTGCCGAATAATGTCTCTGGAAATGGACTCACTGCTTACAAGATCCAGCACCGAACGCAGTGGGGTTGTGACGGCGTAACCGGACCTGCGCAGTATGTCGCTCTCGGCCAGCGTGCCGCGATGCAGAACCAGAACCGATGGAATTGGCGTTCGCCGACGAAAGGTGGGCGGTACGGTCATTTCCAGGCGAACCGGCATGACATCAGAAAGATCATGGATGCGCAGCGCCGTGAGGTGCGAATACACGCCCTGGGGACATCCTCTTAGGTTCCTTGCCCAGAGCGCCCAGAGGATCAGTTGAGCGTTGTCGTGCTGTGGGTACCGTGCCAGACGATAGACGCCACGGCACTCCCGTAACCAATTGCCGACGCGCACATGGTATGGGTGGG
>JBAXWO010000618.1:0-2212 GCA_037128375.1 bacterium | reverse complement strand
GACTAAACGCACCTGCCTTGATGCAGGGGGGGCGCAGTTACTTTGTCAATTGAGGTTTGCGTTTTTCCGTCGGGCACCCTGCTTTGCACCCTTTTCAAGAACAGTATTCTGTGATATTTTGGCAGCCATTAACGTGAATTCCGCACAAGAGGAGCATCATGAGGCGCCATGGGCTGGAATCACGGGGTAATTGAAAGGAGAAAGCAAGATGAAGCGATCGGAAATCAACCGTAGTATGAAGAACAGCCTGGCCTTCTTGGCCGGAAAGAAGTTCCTGCTCCCGCCCTTTGCGCACTGGACGCCGGCGGACTGGCGCAAGAAGGGGGTGGAATGCCGTGAGATTGTCGATCAGCAACTGGGGTGGGATATCACCGACTTCGGCAGCGGCGACTTCGACAAGGTCGGCCTGTTTCTCTTCACCATTCGAAACGGCGATCTGGCCGAGCTGAAAAAGAACCCCATGGCTAAGAACTACGCCGAGAAGATCATGATCGTTCAGGAAAACCAGGTTACCCCGACGCATTTTCATCATCTGAAGATGGAAGATATTATCAACCGCGGCGGCGGGAACCTGGTCATCCGCCTGTGGAATGCGACGGCCGATGATAAGTTGGCAAAGACGCCGGTCACGGTCAGCATGGACGGCGTGCGCGTGACCATCCCGGCAGGCGAGACGATCACCCTGCGCCCCGGCGATTCCGTGTGTCTGCCGCAGCGCAACTATCACAGTTTCTGGGGCGAGCCGGGCAAGGGCACCGTGCTGGTGGGCGAGGTTAGCCGGGTCAATGACGACCGGACGGACAATCGCTTCCACGAACCTATTGGCCGCTTTCCCGCGATCGAAGAGGATGAGGAGCCGTTCTATTTGCTTGGCAACGACTACGCGCGGTACTGGAAGGCCTGATCGGGAAGCTGACGGAACCGTTCCGGTCCCCGGATCTCGCGGGCAGCCGCCAGGGCTTCGAGCCGGAGAGACGTGTCACGATGCTGATCATCACAACCGTGGAATGAACGCGGGGTTATAGCGAGCCGTCGATTCCTGACAAGTTCTTTGACAAAAGTCCGACTTAGCCCCTACCATGCTGATCATCAAGGACAGGGAAGTAGGCTTATGACGGATATCGTTCGGATTCGGGAGTTGGCCGTCCGCTGCAAGGTGGGCGTTACGGCGGCGGAACGCAACAAACCGCAGACGCTTCTCATCACCCTCGCCCTGCATGCGGACCTTGCCAAGGCCTGCCGCAGTGATCATTTCAGGGACACGGTGGACTACAAGGCCTTGAAATTGTCCATCCTGGGCGAATTGGAAACGAAGTCATTCCGTTTGATTGAACGGGTGGCTCAGCGTGTGGCGGACCTGGCGTTGTGCGATCCGCGTGTGCTGGGTGTGGAGGTTCAGGTTCAAAAGCCCGGCGCCCTGCGTTTCGCGCGGTGCAGTGAGGTGGAAATCATGAGGACCCGGGATCAGGTTCGGGGGGGGGCGGGATGAATAAAAAGCGTGTCGCCGGATTGATCAGGGAGCTGCTGCGGGAAATCGGGGAGGATCCGGAGCGGGAAGGATTGCTGAAGACTCCCGAGCGGGTGGCGGCGGCCTACGAGTTTTTGACCTCGGGGTATCGTACCCGTGTTGTGAATGTGGTCAATAAGGCCATCTTTCAGGCCGAGGCCAACAACATGGTGATTCTGAAGAATGTCGAGGTCTATAGCCTTTGCGAGCACCACATGCTGCCGTTTTTCGGGCAGTGTCACATCGGCTACATCCCTCGCAAGCAGGTGCTGGGCGTGAGCAAGATCGCGCGCATTGTGGATTGTCTGGCGCGGCGCCTGCAGATCCAGGAACGGTTGACCAGTCAGATCGCCCAGGAGATCATGGATGCCGTCAAGCCCGAAGGGGTAGGGGTGGTGATGGAGTGTCGTCACCTGTGCATGATCATGCGCGGCGTTGAAAAGCAGGATTCGGTGATGACGACCTCATCGGTGTTGGGCAGTTTTCATAATAATGCCGCGACGCGCGCGGAGTTTTTGAGCCTGGTCCGGCAATGATCAGAGGGTGGGACTTGAACAGGGAAGTTTGCCATGAAAGACCTTGAAGAAGGCAAACAGCTGCAACTTGATTTCGGGAAGATCGCCAAGGTGGCGAAAGTGTGTTCGGATGTGATTCCGGTGGCGGTCCAGCACGCCGATACGGGCGAAGTGATCCTCGTTGCCTACA
>JBAXWO010000617.1:0-2213 GCA_037128375.1 bacterium | reverse complement strand
ACATGTCCACATTGTGCTTTTCCATGAAGGACAGAATGCGTCCCAGCGTCCACTGCAGGCACTCCTCGTTGCCGATGTTGTTGGCGATGGCCCAGCCGCTCCCTTCGATGGCCCATTCCTTCTTGTAGCCCCAGTTCTTCACCAGATCGTCCACATGCGTGACGCGCTCCGGCTCAAACCAGACCAGCGTCTTCATGCCGTGCGCATGCGCGAAGTCGACGGACTCGCGGAAGGAGTTCCCAGGCCACTTGACCGTGTCCAGTTCCCACGCCCCGATCGTGCCGCCCCATTCGCGTTCCACCGTGCTCCCGTCGGGCGCGAAGTACCACCCGGCATCAAACCACCGGTAGTCGAACTTGATGCCCTCGCCGAACATCTTCGCCAGCGACGGCTTCCAGGTGAAATGACGCTCGGAGATGCTGCCGTCCGAATTGGGTATCCCCGTATCCCCCGCCAGCCAGGTGGTGCTGAACGGTTTCACGGGATCGCCCTTGGCGTTGAGCCTCGGCAGGTTGCAGTCCAGGAACCAGCGCCGCCAGAGATTGGTGGCGTGGTTCTCGTTCCGAACCGTGTAGGGGAGGAACGACATCAGCGGAGAGCGGATCCGCTCCCCGGGTTTGAGGTAGGTGCACAGGTCGTTCGTGCCGGAGGCGGTGAAGCGCGTTTGCCCCTGCCCGTCCGCGATGAACAGCGCCTCCCATGTCCCGCCCCAGCCGAGTGCGATGAGGGTCCCGCCGTCACCATGCTCAAGGTTGAAATAGGGGAACCAGATGTGCGTGGGGCGCCCATTGTCAGAGCGGAAATGCACCGGCGCCTCATCCAGCGCCCTGACGTATGGGCGGTATTGATTCTCATGATCCCCGAGGATCCCCTTTAACACAGGACGTTCCCCGGCAAAGGTCATGTCCGCCGCCTGCATGTTGCGGATCACGCCCGAATTCCGAACCCCGGTGTTTTCGAACCAGACGGTCCACTCGTAGGCCCCGTATCCGGAATAAAATGCGGTGTCCACCGTCACCTGCAGATCGCCCGCCTTCAGCACGAAGCAGTTTCTCTCCTTCTTTCCCTGGACGGAACGGTGGTGGTCGATCTGCCGGAACGTCTCAGCCGGAAACCCCGTGTAGGCCGTGTCGTCATACACAAACGAGAACGGCAAGCGGCTCAAATCTGCGATATAGGCGTCATACGACGAATCTCTCTCTACCATAAGTCCTCCTTGCGGCATCGGAATGACTTCGCCTGCTTCTTTCCGTTCAGTGGTTCGCTCTGGTTCCAACGAATAGCGTTTTATCCCTCGTGCGGCAAGTGTATGACGGTTGCTGTTTGCAAACAAGCGTATTCTGGCCGCAGTGGGATAAAATGTTGTTGAACGGAGCCGCGGGGCCGATAGATGGCTATGGGGTTTGAATGCCCCGTTTGGTTTTGGCGCGCCTGAACGGAGGGCGACGGAGGCTTGGCTTGGACTTGTATGGATGGAATGCCCGTCCCTTGTCAGGCTTCACGCTTTGAACAGGGACAGCAGATTGTTGGCGGAGAGACGCGTATCGGCGGTGTCGTCGAGGAGGGACTCGGCCAGCGCCAGCTTCTTGGCGTGCAGGGCCACGACACGCTCCTCGACCGTGTCGGCCGTGACCAGGCGATAGACGGTGACGGGGTTGCGCTGGCCGATGCGGTGCGCGAAGAGAAACGCGGGAAGCTCCGTCCTTGTTGAACACGACGATATATTGGCACATCAGCGTTGTCGTTTCTCCCTCAGGTATAAGGCGGTTGCGCCATCAGGATTCGCTGCCGTGATGATGGTTTTTTTCGCATACCCACGGGATTGCAGGTTGCTCTCTCTCCAAGCATTGCCATTCACGCCAAAGACTATGCTGAGGACTATAGAGCCGATCCTTAAGAGGGTCTCGATCATCTCTTCCGTTTCTCCGCCGAAAACTGCACCGAAAAAATGAACCATGTAGAAGATGGCGAAGAGTGAGCACCCGAGCACCCACATTCGCTTGACCAAGGCCCAAATGACGGTAAAGAAGAAACCCGGCCAAGACCACCCTTGCTTGACGACCTCAATCTTGCCAAAGGGTTGCTCGAAGACCTTGTATTGCATCATCGATCCTCTGTGTTTGAACCGTGTCTCCGCTCAGACTGGAATGGCGGGAGCCAGCGCGATTTCGGATTCGTCGCGCGTCTCGAGATTCTTGAGCTTGGCATGGCCG
>JBAXWO010000616.1:0-2214 GCA_037128375.1 bacterium | reverse complement strand
TCTTCTCCAGATGCGTGTATGTTACCACTTTCAGTACCTGTCTGCAAGGTTGGCGTACTCCAAAACGCGGATGCTGATTGATGGTGAAACGGGGATAAACAGAGACGATCCCAGAGAACGGCGGATCGGATGCTGGAGAGCTGCTGGCGACTATCGGAACGCGGACTCTGATGCTGGCCCATGGCGGCGTGTGACGGGAATAACGTGCTTGCGCTGCAAGAGTTTAGACATGGATTCACTGTCCTCGAGAGCCCTTTCTAAGTCCGACAGGTGTCATATTTTAAAATTAGAACTGACCTTTTTACAGGAAACTACGGCCGCACCGCGCACGACTCTCACCCAAAAAACTCAGCGCCTCAGAACCAACCGAAATCCCTCATGAAACCCCCGCATGGAAGGGACACCGCAGATGACGGCATATGTACACTCCAAGTCTTTCGGCTGGGTATGATCAGCAAACCAGTCTGAACCCCGCAGCACTCTCCTCAAGGGTACGTCTTTGTATTGTTCCGTGGTCCATTCCGATACGTTGCCGCCGACGCCGTACAAACCCCACTCGTTTCTGCCGCTCTGTTCCACGGAACAACTCACCGCAAACCCGTCGTTATAATCGTCTACGTCGACCTTCCAGTTTAGCGTCTTCTTCGCCGTCATGTCTACGTAGTTGCCGTACTTCGGCGGCCATTCAGTCCCCCAGGGATACTTTCTTCCATCACCGCACTGCGCGTAAGCGAACCACTCCTCTCGGGTCGGCAACCGGCATGTGTATCCCTCCGGCAGTTTCGCCGTGTGATTGATCCAGTCTGCAAAGGCGACTCCATCCACATAGTCCACCATCACCACCGGTTGCCGGTTGCCGTTCAGCGAGTGCTTCATGTACTCCGTGCTGTTGTGGTCCGGCTTGAAACGCCGATATTCCTCGTTTGTCACCTCGTATTTGCCCACCCAGCCATCCAACGCATCGATCCGAACAAACTCCATTCGCACTCCGCCCCCCAGGTCTATTGTTAGCGTCGCGTTCGACTGCCCTGCGGATGTCGCCACCTGCGTCAGTCGGCCTGTCGCAGAAGTTGCAATCGTCGCGTCGGGAGTCGGAGTGAAAAATCTGGCCCGCTGCGGAGGCTCCGGCATACCCCAGATGAGCTGGGCAGCCACCATCCTGCCGTCCTGCCGGCTATACGAGACAAAAACGAAGTCGTTCGTCTGCAAATCCGCCACAGTCGCTTTGGGGCTTCCCGCCTTCCGGCAGAACGTCGAATCCTCATAGCGGACTTCGTACACGGGAACAGTCGTGATATCAATCGGATCACTTGTCATCGCAACCACGCGCGAACGAATCTTGAGCAATCGGCCAGCCGTGTTGATCTCGACAACCGTGCCCGAGAGCTTGCTTCCTCCACTCCGCCCAGACAAAGGCCGCTCCGGACTCTCCTTTTCCGGTCCTTCTGCAAGAGCAGATCCTGAAGGGAGAACCACCAGAACTCCGATGACACAAACAGCACCGACCAGCTTCGCAAGCGGCTCCAAGAACTTCATTGCATACTCCACAATTGATAAGAAATCGCTTTTCGGTCTACACCGACCCGCACGGGCCAAATCATACCGGAACCGGACTGGCACAACGATGACATGGGGGGAAGCATGGCAGAAGCGGGGAGCAAAGTCAATACCACCACAACCAGCGTTTTTGGGCAAGCGGGGAACGGGGTATCCCCCGGCCGGCCCAAAACCGCTGGTTCGCGTCCCGGTGGCCGGAAAGAGACAGACCTGGCCCGCCGCGGGCGGTCAGGCGTTCGCGTAATATCGAGTCCGGATCGGTGTCGTAGTCCCGTCTGCGTCCTTCGGGACGGGAGGCGGCGGGATTTAACCTTAAATGGGCAGAAGACTGTGAGACTGTAAGGATTGGGAGGCAATCGGTTATGCAAACGGGATCTGTTCACCATTGGGTGCGTGCGAATAAATCTGTAACCTGTTCATTTTCAACCTCATAGCCTTACTGCCTTTCAGCCTATAGCCATTTTTAGACACAGATTCACTGTCCCCGAGATCCTGTGTTCAGTGTTCGGTGTTCAGGTTTCATAGACACAGATTCACTGTCCCCGCGGTCCCCTAAAAGCAAAAACCCTCGCATTTCGTAGGAAATACGAGGGTTTTATCGACCAAGAACTGGTCGGGGAGGGGGGATTTGAACCCCCGACTTTTTGGTCCCGAACC
>JBAXWO010000615.1:0-2216 GCA_037128375.1 bacterium | reverse complement strand
CTGGATACATGTTCGCACCGTCGCTGACAGGTGCATCCACATGCGACCAGAACCACAAGACAGATCATTGTTCCCGTAGTTCTCATTGTCTTGATCGAACGTTACGGGTCATGCGCGGCGGGCACGCCGTCGCGTGGACCCGTTGGTTGTGTCTCTTTTGGTCTAGACCAACTGCTCGCCAACCTAACAAAGCCTATTGAACTGAGGATAACCATTGGGGTGGTGAAGACCACCAACACAACCGGAATCATGTTCAACTCTTCCCCATAGTGAGGATCATTGCTGGCACGTGCCAGAGTCAGATACATCGCCGCAAGTACATACACCTGCTCTGTGATGATCATTGTGCTGACGCTCGCCAACCACCGGCTCTTGATAAACCTCCCGAGAAGACAACCGACAATCCCGTTGATAAGTAATGCGATTCCCACTGGGATCAACAACGGGAGAGGGTTCTGACCGTTCCCATCTCTAGACATGAATAGCAGGGTTGCAAAACCTCCCGCTGATATCAGCGATGCATTCAATATCTTTTGCTTTCGGTCTGTCATTTCAGTTCCAGACACAACGTCAGGCGTCATGGTGGCGAGCTGGCGAGCCTACCATGCACGCCGTGGTTCGCCACTTCTTTGCTCCCAGTTTCTGCAAGAATCCGCAGTTCACTTGGCGCACTGAACAGGAAACGGGGATGCTCTTTCTCCAGTTCCTGCCGGGAACCGTACCCCCACAAGACTCCTCCGGATGATAGTCCGCTACGATGGGCGGCCTGGAGATCCACTCCCCGGTCCCCGACCATCACGGAGCCGCAGCCGATCACACCTCGCGCGACAAGGGCTTCGATCTGCTGCCACTTTGGAATGCCGATGTCGCCCCCGTCTACGAACCGGAACAAAGAGCGTATGTCAAAGAGTTCCAGAATACGTTGGGCGAAGTCGCTGCGCTTCGAGGTGCAGACGCCAAGAGGGATGCCCGCCGCGTGCAGCAGTTGCAGCGATTCCGCAACGCCAGGGTAGAGGACGTTTTCGCGGTAACCGATGTCCGAGTAGCGTTCCCGGTACTTGGCGACATAGGCCGCTATCTCGGAGACAGAGGATACCCCTGTGAGCGCACGAAACGCGTCGTCGAGTGGTGGGCCGATATGCGGCAGGAGTGCAGTTTCCGCAAGTGGCGCATGACCGAAGTGGGTCAGAGCGTAGTTGAACGACCGGCTAATGCCGACGAGCGGATCGGAGATCGTCCCGTCCAAATCAAACACGATGGTGCATGTCTTCTTCGTCGTCATGTCTTGGCGAACATCCATCCTTCACTCTCGGCGCGGAACGCGACTGGAAGCAGCCGTCGCTCGCCTCCGGGGTTTCCACTCCATCCAAACGAACGGCACGCCATCGCGGTCGAATCCCTTGGATTGGACAAAACCGACCTTTCCGTAACAGCGGAGTGCGCGTGCATTCGCCGCGGCGACGTCCAGCGCGATGCGCGTCACACCGTGGTCCGCGAGCCAACCGACAACAGCCGCCAGCATCGTGGTCCCGATTCCGCGGTCACACCAGCAGGGATGCACCCTGACACCCATGTTGCCCACAATGACTCTGGCCCAGTCGATGTCTTTGAGAACCACGTGTCCGATGGTGGCGGCCGTGATGTGCTCTACGGCAAGCGTGATACGGTCCACATCCTCGTCTCGTATCTTGAAGTACTCATCTCGCTCACTCGGGGACAGCCGATGCAGGGTACCATTGAAGGCAGCATATGGCTTCGGATACTTCGGCCACGCAGCACGACGATCCACGTCCTGACGGGTCCACCGCCGGATGCGGAGGTCACCCGCTGCCAGCGGCAGTGACTGCAACAGGCCGTTCTTCTCGATTTTCATCATCCCTCCTGTCGGGCGAACGTGACTCTTGACCCGCGGCGAGCGTGCGAGCCGTCGTGGTCAAAGAGCTGGTTCGCTATCGGTATATTTCTCTTCGGTGGCCAACGGTGACGACAAGAATCAGCAACTTGTCATCATGGATCTCATAGATGACCCGGTAAGAGCCTATTCGTATACGCCAGCCGGGACGGCCTGAAAGCTTTTTGCACCCGGCGGGACGAGGGGCATCCGCCAAATCCTTGATAGCGGCGACAATTCGACCTTGATCAATCGGTGTAATTTGAGCGAGCTGCTTTTGGGCTGCACGTAAGATTTCAAGCCCGTAACTCATGCGCCGGTTCCG
>JBAXWO010000614.1:0-2217 GCA_037128375.1 bacterium | reverse complement strand
GGTCCCGACTCGCTCGTTTGCCTGTGACACCACCCCGGTGATCGCATTCGCATCCGGCGTGACGGCGCTGACTATTGCGTCGAGTTTCGTCAGCAGGGAGACGATCTCGCGCATCGCATCGGGCGCGCCGCCAGCAGGGGCACCCGCAGCAGCTTTCACCAGAAGCATCCTCCAATCGCCAAGGGGTACGCCATCCTCCGAGAGTCTCTCGCCCAAACTGCTTTCGCGCGCTTCTTCCACGCCCATGGCCGCGATTTGGCGCACAAGGTCCTTCTCGGCCTTCGCATGGGAAGCGCGCTTCTTTGCGTAATCTGAGGCGACTGCTCTGATTCTCAGTTCGGCCACCAAGGCATCGATCGACTGTGAGATGGCTGTCTCCGGAACGGGCTCGGCAGGCGCGCCGGACCCCTGAACGCTGCGCAGGATCTCCTTTCCCAGAAGCAACAGGTTCTTTTTCAGGTCGAGTTGCCGTTTTGTGCTCGTGGCCGTCCGCTCCTGCAGCAGCGCGCGACGGACCTGGCCGAGGCGTGCCACAACGACGTCGGTCAGGGATTCCGCCGTGCCGGAGGGCCTCTGTTCCTCGGTTTGCGCGACCGCCGCCTGCATGATGAACCGGGCGAGTCGTTCCGGATCCGACAGCAGCATGGCCTCCAGGTTCTTCGAAGCCTCTTCGGCATTGATGGTAACGTCGCCCTGGAGAAACGCGGTAATCTGCTCGACGATGGCACCGTCCCCCTGGCCTTCTTCGGCCGCGCCCTTTCCGCGATGGTCCGAACCTCGCTCCGCGCTCTTGAGCACCACCTCCTCCTGATCGGTGATCGTGCACCGCGTCACTTTCAGTGAGAGCACGTGCTCGACGCCATACTCCGCCAAGGCGCGTGTCATGCCCTCCCCTGCTTCATTTCCGACAGGTACACCGGTGAACATGATCTCGAACAGTTTACCGAATTCCTCGCGTGTCATGCCCGGCATCAGGGAGAGTCCGGAAATATCAAGGGCGGTCAGCCGCCTGGCAAGGGCTTTGATGAACACATTTGGCGTTCCTGCCGGTTCACCCTCGACGACAAACACGCCGTCGGCAATGCTGAGGTCGATGCGTCCGCAGGTCTCGAGTATCGGCGTCACGAACTCGTAACACGTGTCCATGGCATCCGTTGTGATTCGATGCTCGGGAAAATAGATTTCGGCGTTCGAGAGAATGCGGCCCATCAGTCGCAGAACCTCTATGCTGGCTGACACTGGCCTGCCGGATCCTGCTGCGTCACTCATGCTCCGCCCCTCATTTCCGCTGTATGTACCATTTAACTGCGATCTTTCCGCAATGCCCAACTGTCCGATACCCTGTCGATGATCTCTTTAACGAGGCCCTTCTTCATGGGGGCGGGCGGCGGCGCGGGGGACACACTGTTGATGATCTCTTTAACGAGGGCACGCTCCTTGGGGTCGGGCGACGACGGTAATTGTTCCAATGCCTGCTTCACCTTCTCCAGAAGTTCTTCTGCGGCAAAAGGCTTAATGAGAAAAGGTTGGTTCAGCGTCTGGAGAGCGTCCCGGACTTTCTTCTCTTGGCCGGAGACGACCTGATCAAACCCGGTTACGAACAGGACGGCAATACGGCTGGTAAGGACGGATGCCTTTAGGGTCTCATATACTCTGAACCCGCCTCCGGCAGGAAGCCGTATGTCCAGAATAATCAGGCTAGGCCTTTGCTGTTGAGCCTTCGCCACGGCGTCATAGGCATCGCCAGCAGTCACCACATCATAGTTATTGGCCCTCAGGCGCGCACTCAGCAGTTGCGTGAAATCAACATCGTCGTCCACAATTAGGATTTTTCGTGCCATGGTGTGTTGTCCCCTTTCTTTCCAATCAGGTTCGCGATTTCCGTCAGCAGGACTCCCGGATCGAATGGCTTGGCCATGTATCCATCGGCGCCAAACTTCGAGGCTCGATCCTTGTCCACCTGCTGGCTCTTGGCCGAGAAGACCATAATAGGGATTCCGCACGTGACGGGATCGGCTTTCAACCGTCGGCACACCTCGAAGCCGTCCATTTTTGGGAGCCCCAGGTCAAGCAGGACCATGACCGGTTGCTCGCGCAGCGTGCTCGCGATGGCGGTTTCCCCATCTTCAGCCGTGACCACCTCGTACCCGGCTGCCCGCAGCCGCGCGCCTACCAGGAGCAAGACGTCAGGGTCGTCATCAACAACCAGAAGCACTG
>JBAXWO010000613.1:0-2225 GCA_037128375.1 bacterium | reverse complement strand
TCCGCAGGCTTGCCGCTGGCCACATCGATCAGCACCGGTTTTCCGGCGGACAGGCACAACAGCACGGGCGGCGCGGCGGCGGAGGCGGCGACACTGTTGGTGGCGTCTGCCGCCATCACCGGCACAGGCCCCGGAAGCAACACGGGCACCGGCTCATACCTCAGGAACCGTGTGTCCAGTTGCGTCTGCCACACCTGCTCGCCGGTGCGGCGATTCAACGCCGTCAGGCGTCCGTCGCTGCCACCAAACACAATCAGTTCGGGCAACACCACCGGACAACGGCAGAATTCACTGCCCAACTCACGAGACCAAAGGACTTTTCCATCCGTACTCTGGACCGCCATGGCCGTCCCCTTCTGGTCAGCCAGGTAAACCACCCCGCCATCCACAGCCGGAGTCGAGTCCGTATTGGTCGCCACGCCCACGCTCCACAGTTCCCGTCCGCTGATCGCCTGGACGGCGTGCAGGCGCCCGCCCCCGGAAATAACGTACAGGTTGGCGCCGTCCGACGCCACCGACCCGTAGACCGGCCCGGACAGTTTCGTTTCACCGAGAATGGCGCCGCTGGCGATGTCCAGCGTGTAGAGTTTGCCGGCGTCCGTCGCGGCAAACACATCGAGCCCGATCACAGCGGGGCAACCGGTGAGCCGCTCGCCCAAGACGGTTGACCAGAACGCCCGCCCCGAATCCGGGTCGATGCAGTAGAGTTTGCCGTCGCTGCCTGGCTTCAGCAGGGCTCCGCCGTACAAAGTCATAACCGGACCGAACCCCATGCCCCCCGTGCGGAAGAGCGATTCATCGGGGACATCCAGGGACAGGCGTTGGTTGAAGCCAAGAGCACGCGAGATATACACGTTTCTTTCCGACATCATGACCTGCGACACGGGCGTCGCCCAGCGCGGCAAGGTACTTGCCCCGGTGATCGACTTCGTGTCGTAGCCTGCCGCCAGCGGCATGCGCCGGTGATCCACCCGGGCAAACGTGCCCATGTACGTGTTCTGCCCTGCCTCGTCCGCCACGCCTCCTTTTTCCCCGCCGGACAGCGGTCCGTAGACTTCGATCTCCGTCACCGTCCGCTGACGCGGCAGCGTGTTGACCAGGACAACCCGCACCTCATCGACCCGGCGCGCCGGGAACTTGACCAACCTGAACAAGCTCCGGTTGTTACGCACCATGGCGACACGCGTCACCTTCTTCTGCGCCACGTCGGACACGAGCACGTCGAAATTCCGCGGGGTGTTGGCCTCGTCATACGCATTGAAATAGATCGCGACCATCGAAACCCAGCGGGGATTCCTGATCCCCATCGAGATCTGCGTGTCAGCCCCCCCCAGATACGACCAGTGCCAGTCGCTGCTGATGTCGTTGAGCCTGCCGTTCTGGAGGAACGCGTCAACGATCAGGGCGTCGGCGATCTGTTCGGGCCGTTGCGAGAGGACGACATTCGGAATCTGCTCGCGCAGAACGCCCAGCGGATTGTAGTCCTTCAGGAAGAGCGGATTGTGCAAGACAACGGGTTCAACGTCATACAGCGGCGGATACAGCATGTGGTTGACACTGGGAAAACGGATGCGGCGCAAGCTCACGCCGTCTACCAGCGCCTCGCCGCCCTGCCCCTGGAATCCGACACTGAGGCGTTTGGCATCGGCGCCGCTCTTGAACGCGATCCGGGCGAACTTCCAATCCTTATCGCAGGCCAGCACGCGCACCACGTTGTCCGGATGCCGGTTCTCCGAGGACAGACCGGCCAGAAGTCCCACAGCCGTTCCGGGTGTCGCGCGGCGATAGAAAAACTC
Source organism: bacterium (assembly GCA_037128375.1). Classification (GTDB taxonomy): domain Bacteria; phylum Verrucomicrobiota; class Kiritimatiellia; order CAIKKV01; family CAITUY01; genus CAMBRF01. The sequence continues at coordinate 429 of JBAXWO010000613.1, read as the reverse complement.
CAATACCCAGGTGAAGTGATCCCCGATCAGTCCTTCGATCGACTGCTGAACCAAATCCCCACCCACCTTCAGGCAATGCTTGCTCTGATAACCGCCTTCGGCGTACGAGACACTGGCCGCCTTTGTTTCGGCATTCGTGTCCATTTGCCAGCCGCCGTCCCCCTCAAAATCGCTGTTCACCAGCCGGCTGCGGTCGAGGGTCACCAGCCTGTCAAGCTCGCCGGGCTCATCCACCAGCGGTTTAAAGAGTTTGCCCGTGCTGTCCGGAATCGCCGGATCGACATTGGGAAACTCGGTCCGCGCCAGACTCTGGTTGTGCGGCATAAGCGACGTGGTCCACAGCAGCTTGGCGTTCAGATCGCAACACATGACGGAACCCCGGAGACCGCCGACGAGAAACGCCTTGGAATCCGGCGTGAAATCCAGCGA
>JBAXWO010000612.1:0-2227 GCA_037128375.1 bacterium | reverse complement strand
GATAGAGGAGATGAAGATGAAGAATCAATGGGTGCAAGAGTATCTGACGGAAGCGAAGGCGAAGTTGCCGTTCTCGTTTGTCTATGACGGGAAGGCTTCGGAGGGGCTGCTGACCGAGTGGGCGAAGAAAGTGGAAAGCGGGAAGATTGACGCCAATCGCTCGCAGCGTACCATGACGTGGACGGATCCCAAGACGGGGCTGGAAGTGCGCTGCGTGGCGGTGGAGTATGCGGACTACCCGGCGGTCGAGTGGACGGTGTGGTTCAAGAACACCGGCACGACCAATACGCCGATCCTGGAGAAGATTCAGGGGGTGGATGCGCGTTTCGAGCGCGACGCGAAGGGTGACGAGTTTGTCCTCCACGGTATCAAGGGCGATTTCGAAAGCGCCGAGGGATACGAACCGTACCGGCGCCCACTCGTTCCGGGAGCGGAAGCCCGATTTGCCCCGCCGAATGGGTCGGGCAAGTCCAGCGACGGCCCGGCGGGTTGGCCCTACTTCAACCTGCAGACGCCCGGCGGCGGGACAATCATTGCCGTCGGCTGGCCCGGCCAGTGGGCAGCCTCCTTCGCGCGCGATGCGGCCACGGGACTGACGGTTCGCGCGGGGCAGCAGCTCACCCGACTCTATCTGAAACCCGGAGAGGAGATCCGCACGCCGTTGATCGCCCTGCTGTTCTGGAAGGGGGCAGACGTCGTCGAGGCGCAGAATCTCTGGCGGCGCTGGTACCGCGCTCACACCCTGCCGCGGGTCGGCGGAGAGCCGCAGTCCCCCACGACCGTCGTGACCGTACTCGGTGACGATGCGGAACGTCGTGCACTTCAGACTCTCGTGGACGGCGGCGTCCCGATCGACATCTTCTGGCGCGATGCAGGCGGCACCCGCGAGACGGTCTGGTTCAAGATCGGTCCGGATCCACTGCCCTTCAAGAATCCGGCCATGATCTGGCTTAACTCCGGAACCTGGGAGATTGACACGGTCAAGTACCCGCAAGGATTCAGACCGCTGAGCGATTGGGCGCATGCCCGCGGCATCCAGTTCATGCTCTGGTTCGAGCCGGAGCGCGTGGGAGATCCAAACTCGTGGCTCGGCAAGAACCATCCGGAGTGGCTCCTGCCGGGAACGTCGCACGGATCCTTGCTTGACGAAGGCAACCCGACGGCGCGGCAGTGGCTTATCGACCACATCAGCGGGATGATCGAATCCCAGGGGCTCGATTGGTACCGTGAGGACATGAACGGCGGCGGACCGTTGCCAGCTTGGCGGAAGAACGACGCGCCAAGCCGCCAGGGCATGACCGAGAATCTCTACGTGCAGGGGCATCTGGCGTTCTGGGACGAACTGCGCCGGCGCCACCCGCGTCTGCGTATCGATTCCTGCGCTTCCGGCGGCCGCCGTAACGACCTGGAAACCATGCGACGCGCCGTGCCGCTGTTGCGCAGCGATTTCCAGTTCGAGCATATGACTGGTGTCATCGAAGGCAATCAAGGACACACCTATGGGATCTCATCCTGGTTGCCGTTCCAGGGCACGGCCACCAGTGGCGCCGACCCGTATTTCGCCCGCAGCTTCTACCTGCCCTCCTTCGGTTTCAGGCGGATACTCTGGTGGCAGAAACCGAAGAATCTCGATCGCATGCGGCAGGCCTATGTGGAATGCCGGAAGATCGCCCCCATGATGCTGGAAGGCGACTACTATCCGCTGACACCCTACAGCCTCGCCGCCAACCGGTGGATCGCCTGGCAATTCAACCGGCCGGAAACGGGCGACGGCGTGGTGCAGGCATTCCGGCGGAAGGATTGCGGCGAGGCGGCGCAGTCCTTCCGCCTGCGCGGTCTCGATCCGGCGGCGACGTACGAGGTTACGAACTTCGATGTGGCGGGATCAACAAAGGTGTCCGGCCAGGACCTGATGGAGAAGGGGCTGACCGTGGAGATCAAGGACAAGCCCGGTGCGGCTGTCGTAACGTATCGGTCACGGGAGGATAGCAAGAAATGAAGATCAACGTTGCACTTCTAGCAGAGCAGGTTGTTTCGGCCAGCGAGTCGGACTGCTCCCGGCGGCCGATCGAGGGGATCGATTGCACGGGCAACTTCGATCCGAAGTTGAAGTACCTCGACAAGGCGGAGGTCAGCGCGTACTGGCTGTACGGATTCCGTTCCGCAGAGGGGACGATGCGGGATATCGGGCTGCTAAAGGCAGCCAAGGAGAAGCTCGAGCGTCTCG
>JBAXWO010000611.1:0-2229 GCA_037128375.1 bacterium | reverse complement strand
AATCTATCAGGGGCCAGCATTCAGGCGCATGCACTGTTGCCGAAAGGACACGATCATTCGAAGCCTGACGAAGGCGGATCTCAAGACGCAGGGCAGAGAGGTTCATAACCAAGCGCCGGAGGATACGGCTCGCAAGCTCGCCGATCCTCAGCGCTAACGTTGGGGCAACAAGATGAAAACACTACCGGCCATGCTCGCGGTTCTGATGCTAGTCGGATGCAGTGCGGCAGAGGAGTCTTCGCCGCGTGCTGAAACCTCTGCACGCCGATTCCACGTGCCACACGTCACCGGTGAACCGACCGCCTCCATCGCTAATCCTCTCAACGGGACCAATGTGCCAATCATTGCGGTGTGGGAGGATTCGCCGGGATACACGGCCGACACGAATTACCCTTATCTACGAATGGCAGTGTGGGCCGACGGAAGAGTTGTCTTCGCTCGTGACCCCAATGTGTGGAATCACGATCTTCTGCTCGGGCACTTACCCGAGGAGGCGCTGGCCCAACTCAAGCAGAAGATCCGCCAGACGGGCATATTTGATCTGAAGGGACACTGTTACCTCGTCCCGGACGCACCCGTCGACTGCGTCATGCTCTCTTTCGGTGGCTCGCAGCAAATGCTGTATTGGGATGAAGTTGAACACGAGCGGTACGGGATCAACATCAGCCCAAAGCCCCACCACCTAGCCTTCAAGAAGGCCTGGTGGGAGGTCAACCGACTTGCCCTTTCCGTGCTCCCGGATCAAGCCAAGAAGCTGGATGTTCGTTTTCAGAGACCTCCGAAGGCGTGGTATTTGAAGAGGACGATCCAATCAGAATGAATCAGGAGCCCCAACCAGCGCCTGCTCCGTATTCCTCACCCGCAGCGGGTTCGGAATCCGGAGAGGCGTGACGTTGTGCGAAAGGAGAGAACAGAATCATGAAAGCGATTCCAGCCATTCTTGTTTGTTGCGTTGTCCTGAGCCTAAACGCAAGAGCCGATGATTCAGACGACACCCTCCGATTCTACATGAAGCAGTCGGACCTCGTCGTCTCTGGCACGATTGTGAGCGAGCCAGCGGGGCTCGTTGATGAAACGGGCGTCATTAACTGGATCTGCACCTTCAAGGTTATGAACGTTCTTCGCGGGAGGAAGCCTGATGCAGACACGATTGACGTCAATATCGTCCGGTTTGAGATCGGCACCGCCGATCGACCCTCCTACCTGAAGAAGGATGCGGAGTGTATTCTGTTCCTCAAGAACGTTTCCACGACCGACAAACCCTCATGGAAGACTGCTGACTTCTGGTTCGGCATCCAGCCACGGTTCCCGATGATGGAAACGTCGATCAGGAGGTTGTCGGAGCAAGACAAGAAGAACTGAGGACGCACTGTCCCGTCCGGCTGTAGGTTGACACTTTCCTGAGAGGAGGGAAGTGGGATGCTGTCGGTGATAAGGTATAGTGAGGCGTTCAAGTTGCAGGTGATCAGGGAGTTGGAGGCGGGGCGATTCACGAGTATCCGTGAAGCGTCGAGGGCGTATGGGATCAAAGGGGCTGAGACGGTGGTGAAGTGGGTGCGGCGATACGGGAAGAACCATTTATTGGGGAAGGTAATAGTGGTGATGAAAGCAAACGAGCAGACGGAAGTGCAGGCCTTACGGAAGCAGGTGCGGGAACTGAAAGCGGCGTTGGTCGACGCCCATTTGGATCTAAGGCTGGATGCAGCGTATCTGAAGATTGCATGTCGGCGAGCAGGCGAAGAGGACGTGGAAGCCTTTAAAAAAAAGCACGCTGGGAAGCTGTGAACGAAGTGGTCGAGGACGGGGCGAAGGAAGCGGGGATTCGAGTCAGCGAACTTTGTGATCGGGTGGAGATGAGCCGGCAGAACTACTATGCGGTGCGGCGTCTGCGCCAGCGTCGAGAGGTGGATGAGGGCATGATCGTGGAACTGGTCAAGCGGGAGCGGCGGATGCAGCCGCGCTTGGGGGGACGCAAGCTGCTGCATTTGTTGAGCCCGGAGTTGGCGGAGGCGGGGGTGGATGTGGGGCGCGACCGGTTTTTTGAAGTGCTGGCCGAGGCCGATCTGCTGGTGGTTCCCAAGCGGGGCACGCCACGCACGACGAACAGCCGCCACAGCCTGCCGGTATTTAGCAACCTGTTGGCGGGCAAGGATCTGCATGCGGCCAACGAGGCCTGGGTCAGCGACCTGACGTACATTCGGACGGACGAAGGCATGCTCTATGCGGCCC
>JBAXWO010000610.1:0-2229 GCA_037128375.1 bacterium | reverse complement strand
CACCCATGAATAAATCCGATTGGCCGGCCTTGCAGGAGATGGCGCAGGAGGAGACGGATCGCCTGCTCCGTGAGCTGCCGCGCCCGTTCCGGGCGCAGGTGCGGCACATCCCCATCCTTTTCAAGAGGACGCCCGGGCGGGATCTGATTGAGGACGGGTTGAATCCGGATATCCTGGGGCTCTTTGTCGGCCATGATTTCGGCGGCGAGGAAGGGGATCCCCTGCCTTCCGAAATTCTGCTTTTTCTGGGAAACATCTGGGATCTGGCGGAGGGTGACCCGGAGCGCTATCGCCTGGAAGTTCGCACCACCCTGCTGCATGAGCTGGGCCACTATCTCGGTCTCGACGAGGACGACCTCTTCGATCGGGATTTGGAATAGCCGCCCCTCCTGTGCTAAGCTCCCCTCTCATGTGTGCGGATGCATCCCAACTCGAATTGCCCCTCACGCGCCGGGAACGGACGCTCGAGGAATTGTACGTGGCCCTCTGCCGGCATGGCGGCCGGCCGATGGCGCTGACCCTTACCCGAAACCGGGTCTCGCTCGTTTCCGTCCGGTTCGAACCCGGGGGCGCGGCACGAGTGCGGCTCAGTCATGCGTTTCTGGCCGCCCCGGACGAGGTGGTCACGGCGCTGGGTCAGTATTTGGCGAAGCGCTCGCGCGCGGCCTGGCAGACGGTGGGCCGGTATGTGGCCTCGCTGACGCCGGCGCTTGCGGCGGCGCGGGTTGTCACGCTCCCGACGCAAGGCACCGTCTACGACCTGGCGCTCATCCGGGACCGGGTCAACAGTCTCTACTTCAACGGACGGCTCGACTGTCGGATCGGGTGGGCGCGCGAGGGTAAATCCAGGCGGCGGGCCCGGACCCGCACCATTCGTTACGGCTCGTACAACAAGGCGCAAAACCTCGTGCGAATTCATCCCGCGCTGGATAATGCCCGGGTCCCGCCGGAGTTTGTCGACTATATCGTATTTCACGAGATGCTCCATGCGGCCGTGCCTTCGGTAAACGGAGGCGCCCGCTGGAAGCATCACCCTCCCACCTACCGGATGCTGGAGCGGTCTTTCCCGGATCACCGGCGCATGCAAAAACTGGCCGAGGAATTCATCCATCTCTTCCGGTGACCTGAAATTCCAGCATTGCGGTTCGATGGCCAGCGGCGCATAATGCTGGCTGGAGATTGAGTTATGAAAACGCTGCTTGGCCTGACCTTTGCCTTGGTGATTGCCGGGACTGTACCGGTGGCGAGTGCCCTGTCCGAAGTGCCGAATTTCGAGCGCTACCAGGTTATCCTTACCCGCCTTCCCTTCGGCGCGGAAGCCGTGATCCCGTCCGGTCCCACCGTCATTATCCCCCCCGGCCCGCCCCCGGAATCGTTCACCAAGAACATCAAGATGTGCGCCATGACCCGCCATAAGACCACCGGTAAACTCCAGGTGGGCCTGGTCGACGCCGCGACCCGGAAGAGCTACTTCCTGAAGGTCGGTGAAGAAGAGGACGGCATTCTTATCGTGGAGGCCGATTACGATGGCAGCAAGGCGTTGCTGCGAAAGGGCGGGGAAGAGGCGTGGATCGGGTATACCGATGGGGGCGGCATCGTGTTGGCCGCCGCCCGGCCCGGCCAGCCGTCCGGCGTCGGCGCGCCGCCTCCGGCGACCATGCCTCAAATGGCCTCCAGCGCCAACCGGGCGTCGGTGCCGGGGATGAGCCCGGCCGGCGTGGCCGATCAGGCACCGACCCCGCCCAGCTCGATGATTTCCGCCCGTGAGCGACTGGCCGCCGCGCGGGCGCGTCGCGCGGAGATGGGGACGAAAGGCGCTGTCGTCGCGACGGGCCAGAACGGAACCCATGTGGTGATGACTGCGCCTGACAGCGTGCCGCCGGTTTCTTCAGGGGTCAACTCGATGAGCGACGCCGAGCGGGAAAAAGCGGAAGTGATGGAACAGCGTCGCCGTCTCATACAACCCAGTGCGCTGTCGGCCACCGACCAGCCGTTAGAGAAGCGGCTTCAGGAGTATCAGAAAGATCTGATTCGCGCCGGGGGGATGAAGGGGCCGCCGCTTCCGATCCCGCTCACTCCTGAAAGCGATGCAGAGTTGGTCAGGGGTGGATTTCTTCCGCCTCAAGAGTAAACACACGGTGTCAGAAATACGGCTGTGTATTCATTAAGGTGGGCCGCGCTGTCCCTAGCGCGGTCAGACGCCGGTAGGGACACCGGCGTCCACCGGGT
>JBAXWO010000061.1:0-9676 GCA_037128375.1 bacterium | reverse complement strand
AAAACTTCGCCAACCGACCCTCCCCTTATACGGCCCTCTGTCCAAAGTAACCCTTTATCACGCTGGACAGTCGTTTGTCGATGCTGGGAATGAGTTCAGGCCGGGCCTCAATCTCGCTGAGCAGCGACTCATCCGTCCGACGAATGAACGGAATGATCTCCTCCTGAAACCGCGTCCGGTCCCTCGCGTCAAGGTCATCCAGCACGGACATTCGAAGCGCATACAGCAGGACCGCCTCTTCTCCCAGGGAAACCTGCTTATTCTGGGGCTGCTGCAACACAGCCAGGGTGGCATGCCCCCGTTTCAGAACCTGCTCGGCCTCCTTCGACAACCCGCTCTGTAATTTGCTCAACCGCGCCACTTCCAGATACTGCATATTGTCGCGCCGCAGCGAACCACTCAGCTGCCGCAGGATGGGGGCTTGAGCCCGCGCCCCGACGATGGATATCGAAAGGTTGAAGTCCACCGCCGGGCGCATGCCTTCGCCAAAGAGCGCCGTGCTCAGCGACACCATGCCGTCACAGATGGAGATCAGGTTGGAGGGGATAAACCCCGTCAAGTCTCCCTGCAGGGTGTCGGCAATGCCCACAAACGTCATGCTGCCGCCACCGTGCTCCCTGCTCAACTGTCCGGCACGCTCCATGAGTTGCGTCTGAATGTAGAAGATATCGCCGGGGTACGCTTCACGGCCCGGCGGTCGCTCCAACAGCAGGGAAAGCTGGCGGTAAGCCCAGGCGTGCTTGGTGAGATCGTCAAAAACCACGAGAACATCCTTGCCCTGCCGCATAAACCAATCGCCGATCGTGGCGGCGGTGAAGGGCACGATGTACTGTTCCCCCGCCGTCGCACTGTCGGGCGCCGCCACGATAACACTGAAGGGTAGGCATCCGCGCTCCGCCAGAAGGCCGACGACCTTTTCGAGGGCCACCACCGCCTTGCCGATGCAGCAATAGATACAGACCACATCCCTGCCCTTCTGGCTGAGAATGGCGTCCACCCCGATCGTGGTCTTGCCCGTCATCCGGTCGCCCATGATCAGTTGCCGCTGCCCCTTGCCCAAGGGCACGAGGGCGTCGATGACTTTTGTTCCGGAATGCAGAAACGAGGTTACGGGCGCCCGCTCCGTCAACAGCGGCGAATTCGAAAACACAGCCCGATGCGCGTCGGCATGGATCTCTCCCTTGTTGTCGCACGGATTCCCGAGCGCATCCACCATCCGCCCCAGGTATCCGCCACCAATGGGAATGGTGAACGGTTCGCTGATACCCGAGACGACCTGCCCCAACCTGACACTGCTGTCATCCCCCAGCAGAAGCGCCAGAACATCCTCCTCGTCAAACCCCATGACGATGCCCTTGCTGCCGCCCCCGAAGTCGACCAGTTGGCCATTGAGACAGGAGGGCAACCCGGTGATACGAACGATCATCTTCTTGATGTCTTTGATCGTTCCCGTTTCAGACAGTTTGATCTTAAACGGGGCCACGCCCATACGCGGTAAGCTGCTCATTGAGACCCTCCTTGATTCCGTCCGTCAGGTCCTTCCTGTCGATCAACTCCCTGACAAGCTCCGGCTTGTCCCGGCTGATTTTCGCCCTCAATCCGCGCTGATAAGCATCGACCTGGTCCGGCATCAGGTGATCCATAAACCCATTCACCAGGGCGAACAACACGATAATCTGCTCCTCCACCGGCACGGGCGCATCCTTGTCCTGCTTCAGGATCTCCGCCACCACACGCCCCTTGCGCAGCCGCTGCTCCACGGCCTCCGACACCCCCGCCTTGATCCGGGTCAACCGCTCCAGTTCCTTGAACTGAATGTACTCCAGCCTCAGAATGCCGGCGAGCTTGCGCATGGCGGGCCACTGCACCTTGCTGCCGATACGGGAGACCGAGAGCCCGATGTCAATGGCCGGCTTGAACCCCTCGCTGAACAACGGGGTACTGACATAGAGCTGGCCATCCGTCATGGAAATGATGTTGGTGGGGATGTATCCCGTAACGTCCCCCTGAACGGTTTCAACGATGGGAAAAAACGTCATGGATCCCGAACCGCGTTCGGGTCTCAATTTGCAGGCCCGTTCGACCAATTGAGAGTGCAAGTAGAAGATGTCGCCGGGATAGGCGTCCCGGCCGGGCGATCGTTCCAGCAGCAGGGACATCTGGCGATACACCCAGGCATGCTTGGTCAGATCGTCGAACACAACGAAGACATCCCGCCCCTTTTCGTTCATGAAGTACTCGCCGATGCTGGACGCCACATACGGAGCCAGATACTGCTGCCCCACGGAAGAGGAGGCGGTGGCGGCCACCACAATCGCGTAACTCATGACATCCCGTTCCTTGAACAACTCCAGCACGCGGTTCAGGGACGCCTCAGCCTTGCCGATGCAGCAGTATATGCAAATGACGTTCTTGCCTTTCTGGTTCAGGATCGTATCCGTGGCGATGGTGGTCTTGCCCGTCACCCGATCCCCCAGGATAAGCTGACGTTGCCCCTTGCCCACCGGATTCATCATGTCCAGAATCTTGACACCCGTCTCCAGCGCTTCCTTCAGCGGCGTACGCTCGAGAACAGCGGGAGCCTGCCCGAAAATGGGATACCGTTTGTCCGCCTTGATGGGCGTGCCGCCGTCGTTGGTCTCTCCCAGGCCATTGACCACGCGCCCTAGGAAGTTCTCGCCCACCGGCACGGTGCAGGTCTCGATCGTGGAGAAGAGCCGGTCGCCGGGTTTGATCTTGGCCCCCTCCTTGACGATCATCGCCAGTTCATAATCCCCATCGAACCCGACGATCACCCCCTGGCTGCCGTTCTCGAAGTGGACCAGCTGGCCGTTCATGCAGTTGGTCAATCCTGTGATATGGGCAATATCCTGCTTGATCTCGGCGACTACGCCGTATTCCTTCATCTGAAGAGGTGTTATTTTCAGTGCCATCCACCGCGCTCCCTTGCCTGTCCTGGGGTATTGCCCGTCCTACGCCTTCCCGGCACCAGGGGTGTTTCCGGGTTTGGACGATTCCCCGCCCGCCGCGGATTCCTTCCCCGCCTCCTGATCCAGTTTTTCGGCCTTGCTTCGGCCATACCATCTAAAGAAGAAAGCGACGCTGAATAGTCCCAGAAAGCCCAGAATGATGTAGATGATCACCCAGGTTGTCAGGCGATCCGGCCGGGGAATTTCCATCATGGGAACGCCGAATCGAACGGGCTTTTCACGGGGCTGAAACAGCTCCTCAAGACGCATGATGCGGGCCTCGATCTCGCGCAACGCTTCGTGCTGCTTCCGGGCATGGGCCACATATTGCGCGTTGATGACATCCGGCCCCTTTTGGGCCTTGAGGTCCGCGATTTCCTTCTGGAGCGCCAGCGCCTGATCCCCCACCGCCTTGTACTGCGGGGTCTGCTTCGTGAGTCGCACCAGTTCTGAAATCCGCTCTTCAAGTCTGGGCGCCTTCAGCCAGGCATCCGTCCAGGGATTCCTGAGTTTCACGTCATAGACCTTGGTTTCCTGCTGAGTCAACATCACCGACTCCAGGTACGCGTAGCAAACGTTGCGGACCGCATCGAATCCGATCTGGAGCCCGCCGGCATCCAGCACGTCCGTCGGCTTGATCTCCGCAGGGAAATCGTGCCTGAGCGGAACGGGCCTTTTTTCAGTCAGGGAGGGATTGGTCACCTTGATGTGCAACGTCACGACATCGCCGGTCGAACTCCCGCTCTCGGATTCAACGGGCGGAGCCACGCGCGGCGCGCCCAGAAGACGTTGGGGCATTTTCCCGGCTGTGATGGCGAGATTTTCAAGCATCCCCACATCACGCCGGATTCGCCCCATCACCTCCATATTGGACTCGTAGGCGCGAATATGGTCGATCGGCTTGGCGACGCCCACGGCGTAGGCGGATTGGCGGTCGCTAACGGCCTTAAGGTTCTCCTGAATGATCCGGATCAACTTATCGCCCGTGACGGCCTGCTCGGTGCCCTGGAGAGAGGTGGCGATCGCCTTGGATTGGTCGGCCATCTCCCGGATCGTTTCATCCGGAATCGTCCAGATATCCTTGATGACCACCTCGAAGGTCATCGGCTGACCGGGCTCAATCTCCACCGTTTTCTGAACGAAATAGCCCTTGCTGGCGACATCATACACCACCTCAAGCTCACCGGCGCTGACCACGTCGTCCGGCTTGACAAGTTTGGGCAGGGGCTGACGGACGGAAACCGATTGTTTGTCGCTCTTGGAAGGATTGATGGCCCGGATCTTCAGGGTAACGGTCGCGGCCGTCGCCTGGGACCACAAAACCCCGAGCAGCAGTGCTCCTCCAACCACGCCAGGCAGCCAACCGGAACGATTTTTCCCCTCGAATCTGATCATGGTGTGGACCTCATAGCTAGGCACAGCATCGGAATGATAACAGGCGCCACAACGCAAGGCAAAACCGAAATAGCCTATCCCAAACAGAGCCCCGCTCGAGCCGCCTATTTCTGAGTCACGACGGCTGAGCCTTCGTTCTTGTACTGGTCGCGCACGGTAATCACATTGTCACCGGTCCTGCCTGAATTGGCCGTATAGATGGCCTTGGCGCCGGACTGACTGCGAATATCGCCGAGGGATGGATCGGATACGCTCCATTCGAGCGGAAGCGCCAGATTATTGCTCACGGTTGCAGTGAACTCCTGAGCGCTGACATTGTTGGAACCCGGTAGTGTGACGGTCGGCGGATTCACATCCAGTCCCTTAAGCCCGTCCGCCTCTTCGCACCCCGTCCCCATCCACAGTACCGCTCCGGCGACCGCCACCATCGCCATCATGATTGTCTTCGCACGCATAGCTGTGATCCTCCATCTGGTTTCCTGACTCCGGCAAGATTGATTTGAATCATGGAACGACCGGCAATTCAAGCACTGAAAGCGGGCGGACAACGGATGCATCTCCGATCCTATGTGAATCCCGACGGCGCAGATCGAGAGTCTCCGTCCAAACCGAACCCGCGGCGGGCCGACGCGGGCTACTGTAGCCGACCTCGGCCAGAGGTCGGGCTGGCCGCCCATGCACGCCGAACCTGCCCCACCGCCCCCTGGACCGCCAATGCGCCCGAACAGCATCAGGGCGTGGTTATCTCCTTGATTACCTTGAATAACTGCTGGTCTGTACACACAGCCCGGACCCCTCCATCCTGGTCCACCACCACATTCCCCCCATATCCCATCACTCCCAAGGCCTTCCCCATCTTCCCGTCCTGATCCACCGCAATGGGAACGTCAACGCAAGTCTCCAGGGCCAGCCGGACGGCTTCTTCGGCCCCATCGGCCGACGGTACAATCCACACGCACAACACACCCCGCCTTCCAAACAACCGGGCCATTTGCGAAAGAACGCCGGGCTCGTCCGGGAATTGCCTTTTTAACGAGGCATCCAGATAGGCGGAACTAAAGCGATAGACAACGGCGTGCCCCTTCAGGTCGTCGGCGTTCAAGGGCGAACCCGCTGTCGGGTCCCCCCTCAGCCATCGCAACGAGAACGGGAACTCGTCATAGGGGAAACAGGTCGGCAGACGACCCGCCGGGACGACGACCTCCCGACCTCCTCCCTCTTTTCTCCCCGGCTCGAAGTTCGCCAGGGTCTCTTCCAAACGGGCCCGCTCTGCGGGATCATTGAGATTCACCTCGGCACGCAGAATGCCCGTCTCGTCGACGGCGATTCGGCCGACAGGAACCAACGTGATCTCAGGGGCGTAGACCGTCCTGACTTCCGACGCCGGCCCGCCGATCGCTTTGCCGACCACCCCGTCCCCTGTGGATTTCCCCATTCGATAGCCATCCTTCTCGACGGTGATGAGGTAACGCAAGCCCGCCGCCAGGCCGTCAAAGCGATACAGCCCGTTGGTATCCGTCTGAAGCGTCGGGAAGAATCGCCAGACCGGCATCGCGGCCTCAGTCGCGTCGTCCACCCATCCCGTGATACGCAGGGTGGCCCCCGCTACCGGACGGCCGCGGGGATCGACCACATAACCGGCTAGGGCGATGAGGGGGCTAAGACGGAAGTCCTGAGCACGGGCGGACGATTCCCTCCAGACGGCCGCCAGGCCGGACGGCTGTTCCGGATGCTCGATATAGACGAGGCCATACCGGTCTCCGTTCGCCAACCGCCCCATCACCTGCCGATCCGCCTGAAACGTTCCATTCGTTCCGGCAATCAGCGGCGGGGCATTCCCCCAGTCGCCAACCATCACGAAAGCGCCCGGAAGCGGCTGACCCTTGTCGTCCACCACCCGCCCGCGCATGACGACACGACCGACTTCCCGCTCCAACTCCTTGACCTCCTCCCGGGCCCGGGCGACCAGGGGATGATCCGCCGGACACGTTTCGATGAGTTGACGCCAAGCCTGCCGCGCCTCGGGTAACCTGCCCATTTCACGTTCGCAAACTCCAATCCTGAACAGCACCTGCGCCGCCAGAGCGGGGTCGGCCACCGACACGTCCGGCAGTATTTCCCGATACAGCCTGATCGCCTCACCCAGCGTGCCCTTCCCGAGTTCCACCTCCCGCGCCAAGGCATAGCGCATGGATAAAGGCGTCGGCTCAGCCCACGCGCAGAAGGCCGTCAGAAACAGGATGCCGCGAAGCAAGGCGGCGGCTTTCACCATGACGGAACTCATTTCACTGGCGTCCCATAGGCAACGTTTCATGATCACAAAACCCCGTATTTGCTGATGTTTTGGAATCGTTTGCGGGATTGGGATTGTTGAACTCTCCTTCGTAATCTTAATCGTAATCTTAATCATAATCCTCTCTGGGGCAGGAGATTACGATTACGATTAAGATTAGGATTTCTGTGGGATGCTACGGAACTCATTTTATAAACCTGTATCCCACCCCGTGCACGGTCAGAATGTGTTTGGGATCGTGCGGCTTCTTTTCGACCTTGGCCCGCAGCATCGCCACAAACGTATCCAGGGACCGCTGCGTGCCGTAGTATTCCATGCCCCACACATCCCGCAACAGGGTCTCGCGCGACAAGGATTTGCCTTCATTGGCGGCAAGATACATCAGCAGATCGAACTCCGTGCGAGTCAGGGGAATATCCTTTCCTTTAGAAGTCAGGAGCCGCGTCCCGGCATCCAGGACGAAATCCCCGAAGCGATACTGTTGCGGCCCCTCCACAATACGTTCCGTCCGAACGAGGATCGCCTTCAGCCTGGCCAGCAATTCCTTGATGCTGAAGGGCTTTGTAACGTAGTCATCGGCGCCGACATCGAACCCGGTCAGCTTGTCCCCTTCCTCCTTGCGCGCCGTGAGCATGACGACCGGCATGACCAGTTTCTTTTCGCGCAGGGTCCGACAGACGTCGTGTCCGCTCATTCCCGGCAGCATGACATCCAGGAGAATCAGGTCCGGCTTCTTTTCCACCGCCAGTTTCAGCCCCTCCGGGCCGGTCACGGCTGTGAGCACCCGGTACCCCGCCACCGTCAGGTTCTCCTCCAGGCCCAACATCAGGGAGGAGTCGTCTTCAACAATCAGTATGGTTCGTTGTCGGTTCATGGTTCTCCCTTTTTTCACTCACACAGCCGGCAGGACCACGGTAAAGGTGCTCCCCGATCCCGGCATACTCTCCACGTCGATCCTGCCCCGGTGTGCGCTCACCACATCGCGGCATAGCGCCAATCCGAGTCCAAGCCCTGCGATATCCCGGCCGCTTCCGCCCCGGTGATAAGCCTTGAAAATGCATTTCAGGTCCTTCGATTCAATACCGATCCCATGGTCCTTGACCGCGACCCTGATGTGTCGACGGCGTGGGTCTTCGCCGATACTAACCTCAATCCGCCGGCTGTCCCGCGAATATTTCACCGCGTTATCCAGAAGATTGAAGACCACCTGCTCCATCGCGCCGGCATCGAACCGGACCGCCGGCAGGTCACGGCTTATCCGAAGAGCGATCACCCACTTCTGTCCTCCACTTGAAGGGACGACCTCCGTGTCGTCAGCGGCCGGGGTGGAACCCGGCCCTCCAGCCATGGGACTGGCCGCCGACTCCTGACTCCTGACTTCTGACTCCTGACTCCCCGCTTCCCGCCTGCCGCTTCCCTCTCGGCACTCGGCGCTCCATGCTCCAAGCTTCTCCCCCGCTTCCCGCACCTCCCCTTCAATCCCCGTGGCAAAGGTTTCCACAACATCCTTCACCAGTCCGCCCAGATCGCCTTCGGTCATCCGGTAGCGTAACGCGCCCTGTCCGAACCGGATGAAATAGAGAGCCCGATCCGTCAACCTGCTCAGACGATCGCTTTCCTTCAGAATGGTCTTCAGGAATCGCCGCCGTTTATCCTCGTCCTCGATTCGCCCCAGGTACAGACTCTCCGCCAGCATACGCATCGAGGAGAGGGGCGTACGCAGGTCATGCGACACGGCGGCGGCAAAATCGCTCCGTTCCCGTGCGGCGCGGATTTCATTCACCGCCTCCCGCCACATCAGCCATCCGCCCACCACCACGCTGATGATCAACACGAAGCCGCCCCATCCATACAGCCGCGATTGCAGCCGGACATTGGCCAAAAACGCTCGAGGATCGGCGGGGTAGGCGGCCAGCGTCACACGGTCCAGGGGCGGAGCCAGCCGGCGTTCGGCGAGCAGGGGGCCATGGTCGCGCGTGTCCGCACGGGGATCCATGATTTCGATCGCCAACTCGACGTTGACTCCCGCCACGGCCGCCGACCGGGCCAACGCCGCCGACAGCCCCTCACGATTGATTTGGATGGCATAGAACAAGGCGGACGCGGGCACGGCGGGGGCGGTTGTGACAGGGCGCTCCGACGGTTGCCCGGCAGGCCGGGTGGCAAGGGTGACCCAGTAATCGTTCGTGCCGATCCGCACCGCCGTCCACCCCTCATCCGCAACCTGCCCGGACTGGGCTACTCTCAGAAAGTCCTGTTCCAGGCGGAGGCGCCTCTCCCGGATCAGGGCGAGCCCCCGCTTTCGCTCACGCCACTGCGCCAGCAGGGTCGCCTCCCCTTCGCGGCTCCGCGATCCTGGCCGGGGTTCATCGAGGTGCTTCTCGATCTGCGCGGTCGCCAACTGCCTCTGCAGCGGCGCCATATCGTCATAACGCTCCACGACTCTCCGCCACAAGTCGATTTCGGCCTTTTCGCGCCCCTTCTTATCGCCGGCGGCTTCGCAGATCTCCGCCATCACTTGCAGCGCGACAAGGTCGTAATAGAACCCATCCTCCGGGTCACGCAAGGCGCGATCAGCCGTGGGGCCTTCCCCCGCCTTGAGGACCGGCTCAAGGGTCCTTCCGGCCTCAGCCAGTTGGCCCGCCTGCCAGCAGGCCCGGGCGAGGCGCAGGCGGACCCGACAGGCCAGATCGTCTGCCAGATCAGGCTGTTCAAGGATCTGGCGGTACTCGCGAATGGCGGCAACGGGATTGGTGGCGGCAAACGGAGGAACCCCGCCCGGTCCGACGGAGGGACGGCTGGGGGACGACACACGATCGCGGCCGCCGAAAGCCCTGTTCGTGTCGTCCCCGGCGGGGTAGATCAACCCCTGTCCCTTGGAGAACACGAACACGCCCGAAGACCAGGCGTTGGAGGCCGTGTGAAGGGAGGCAACCGGCATCGGGTTGCGGACGTCCAATCCGTCCTGCAATTCGCGGCGGGCGTTATCCAATCTATCCCGCCAACTCCTGGACACATC
>JBAXWO010000609.1:0-2234 GCA_037128375.1 bacterium | reverse complement strand
GCGCCGCCATCCTTGGGCGCGTCTTCATCCTTGCCGCTTGTCAGTAATGCCGGGAGGGCATCGGCCAGCGCCGCCCGCACCTGATCTTGGCCGGGGCGGAAGTAGTGTGTGGTAACAACCTCGACGGTCCGGTGCCCGCTGATCCGCTTTACTGTCTCGATGGGCACACCGCGGGTCAACGCCTCCGTAATCCAGGTGGTCCGGAGGGAATGGAAATCCTTCACGGAGGCCTTGCGCATCCCATGCGCCCGCTTGGCGTGGATGTCCGCATCCTTGAACCCGGCATCGTCAAACGCCTGCCGGAGCCGCCAGGTGACGCCCTGCTGGTTGTGCAACTGCATCGCGGCCGTCTCGGGCCAGACATACCCGCCCTTGCCGTCCGCCCGCTCCTTGGCAAGGGCCAGTTCGCGCATGAGGGCCTCATAGATCGGGATGCAGACCGTTTCCCCGGTCTTGCTGGTCTTGACCGTGATGCTGGGGTTTGGCCCATGCATGTTCACGTCATCCCACTTCAACAGGCAGCAATCGCCCCGGCGCATGGCCGTACTCAACCCGCAAACGATGATCGGCCGGCAGAAATCGTCCTCTTTGACCGCATCCAGCAACGCCTTGACCTCCACCATGGTCAACGGCCGCCGGTGGACGTGGTGTTCCTCATGCGCCTTGATCCCGTCGAAGGGGTTCCGGAGGACCCCGTATTCCACCTGGAGGAACTTGAAAATGGCCTTCAGGCGCTTCAGGGAATCGTTCCACGTCTTCGCCGCCATCTTCCGGTCGGCTTCCGACTCCATGAACCCGCGCGCCATCTCGCGGGTCACCTGGGCCGCTTCCACCAATTCCGCGTGTTCCTTCTGGATATGATCCACGAACCGCTTGATGGTGGCATGGACATCCTTCACGTACCGGGGATGCAACGTCCGCCGTTTCTTCGGCATCCGGTCCCAAGCCTTCTTCAGGTCGGCGATAGGGAAGGACAGTATCTTCGAACCATACTTGATCTCGTGGAGATTCTGGACCAAAGCTTCCGCCGACCGTTGGCCCCTGGCATCGGCGACCAAGTTATCCAACTTCGTTTGCGCCGCCCCGCGCGTCCGCTCGAAAGTAGGATCGCCCTCCTTCTTAAGCGATTCCGGCGGAGTGCCCTTGACTTCTACGCCCAGGTTCGTAGCATACCGGTGACCATTGACCATGTATGCGCCGTACCACCATTTTGATTTGAGAGTTCCGTCCGGTTTCCGGCGAAGTTCCAGTGGCATAATGTCCTCCTATGTGCCTGCAAGTAACAAGGAGAACACTACGCCACAGGGTGAACGCGTGCAAGTCGAAAACCAAAACTTTTCACAAAACTGTACAGGCCAAAACAGCGATATTTCCTAAAAGCGGGAGTAATTCAGTGGTAGAATGTCAGCTTCCCAAGCTGAACGTCGTGGGTTCGATCCCCATCTCCCGCTCCACTTTGAAACACCTTTCCATCCCGCCGTTGCAACGAGGCGCCAGGGTGTCTATAGTGGGGAGCGCACAACCCAATCAGGAGGCCAACATGACGTTCACCCTGCAACTCGGAGCAAAAGCTCCGTCGTTCTCACTCCCCGCAACAGACGGCCGCACCTATGGCCTCGCGGACTTCAATCAGGCCAAGGTGCTGGTGATCTTCTTCACCTGCAATCATTGCCCCTATGTGACGGGTTCCGATGAGATGACCCGCCGGACGGCCGAACGCTTCAGCCCTCAAGGGGTTCGTTTTGTCGGCATCAACTCGAACAGCCGCAACACGTATCCCGAGGATTCGTTCGAACATATGGTCGAACGGATGAAGCGCCTCAAGTTCCCATGGGTCTATTTGCACGACGAAAGCCAGGCGGTGGCCCTCGCCTATGGCGCTCTGCGCACCCCGCACTTCTATGTATTCAATGCCGACCGAAGACTGGTCTATACCGGACGCAGTGTCGATAATCCCCTCGATTCCCTGCAAATCAAGATCAACGATCTGGACAACGCCCTGGAAGACCATCTCGCCGGCCGCCCTCTGCGCGTTCCCCGGACCAACCCGATCGGCTGCAACGTAAAGTGGGAGAGCAAAGGCCCCCACTGGATGCCGCCGGACGCCTGTGATCTTATCTGATCACATCATCAGGGAGCACCCCATGGGCAAAACAAGAAAGATCCTCCAGACGGTTGTCGGGACCCATCAGACGGACGGCGCAGGCGTCAAACTGGTGCGCGTACTGGGTCCC
>JBAXWO010000608.1:0-2238 GCA_037128375.1 bacterium | reverse complement strand
CTACCGACCCTTCAATCGATGCATGAGGGAGGGGTGTGCCAGCCGGGGCCCAGTTCGATGAGGTAAGCGCGCAACAACTCTGTGCACACAACCGCGTGACAACCGTTTCGTGGGCGATCTTATTTCTCTTGGTTGACAGCCTCCGTGCATTTCATCCAAGGCCGAGCCCCGCCACTTCCGTCCTGTGAACCCCTTTCGGCCGGAAGTTCAGACGGTTGCCTATTCCCGCGAGTTCCGCACAGAGATAGATGATGCTCAGCCACATTTCCGTGCCCTGCAGGCCCGGAGTGAAGCCCGTTTTTGAAGCGTCATGTTCCAGCTCAAAACTGAAGCCCTGATTATCCACCCATTTGGATAGTGCCCGCCTGAGGTGACGGGAAGCGACCTCCTTGATTTCAGCGCCTCTGTAGTCAGTCTGTTTGCTGAGGAGCCAGAGGGGGTGAATGATGTCGAGCGTCATGCAGGCATTGCCGCAGTCTTCACGAAAAATCGTGGTGTTCCGGGCATGCGCCAATACAGAATCTATCGCCTCTTGAACACAGGGCAGTGGTATTCCAAATTGGGCATAGGTGCCCCGGGTAAGCCGGTAAAATCCGTTGACCGGCTGAACCAGTCTTTCTTCAGCCGTGGGTTTTCCCCATAGCCCCAGGACCGGATCCACGTGGGTATTGAGCCATCCCCAGAACGGTTCGAGCCTTTTACGCGAATGAAAATACTTTGCGTTGAAATAGGCGCCGGTGCCGAAGGAATCCACCCAGTCGCCGCCCTCCCAGGCGTTCTTATCCCACGGCAGGGTGTCGAGGGCCTTGAGAAGGGACTCGGTGTCCATGTCTTCAACCGCGCTAACCGGATAGCGCAGATGTGAGCCGAGTGTTTCCAGTGCATATCCGACAGCCAGAATCGGATAGCGGAAGGCGTGACGGTCAAAGGTTGTAAGCGTACCTGGAGGGAGACCGGGCTCGATGAAAAAACCGCTGTTGCTGTCCTGTGTAGCCTGCAAGATTTCGATGAGTGTTTCCCGGGGCTGGACCGGGGGAAGCATCCCGAACATCGCCGTGATTTCAACGGCATCACAGAGAGGACGTAGTGCGGCGGCTCCGCCAGGTTGATCAACATAGTTCTTTCCGTCAGAAGATTCGCACCGCTTCAACACGGCCGGAAGCTGGGTTCTCACCTTCTCTTCAAACGTTTCCAGTATCCTTTCAAAACCGGAAGCGCTGTTCTTCGGCTTTCCGGAAACCCGGCGGTCGCGGATGACTTTGGCCGGATTGCCACCGACAATGGAATATTCCGGAACATCCCGGGTCACCACCGCCCCTGCCGCCAGAATGGCGTGGCTCCCGACGGTCACGCCATCAATCACCACAACATTGGCGCCCACCCAGACATCGTCGCCAATAGTAATCCCTTCTTCGGTGATACCCTGTTTATGAATGGGAATGGAAATGTCAGCGAAGGAGTGGTTCGCTCCGGCCAGTGTGACCAGAGAGGCAATGCGGACCCCGTTTCCGAGGGTCACTTTCCCATGGATGCTTGTGAACGGATTGATGGAGCAGTCTTCGCCAATGGAAATCGTGCCGCGAACCAGTGCATTGGCGGCAATATAACTGCGCGCCCCGACCTTCAGTTGATCCGTGAAAACCCGTGCTTCAGGTGAAATAAAGGCTTCAGGGCTGATCTCAGCTCCGCATTCTGCTGCTAATCTGGCGTGCAGGGATTGCTGCGCCTGCTGCTCTTCATGGGAAAGAGGGAAACCTACCCAGGGGAGGTAATCGATCTTCCGTGATTGGAGTTCATACTGAATCATCCTGCGGTCCCTTGCCCCAACAGGCTCCCGATACGCTCACCGCTCCCGGGATCGAAGAAACGCGCCTGGGATATGCAGACGGACGGTTCGATGGTTTCGCCGATCTTCAGGGGGCGGTGCGCGTCCATGCGGGCGTTCACCCCGCTGGCTATTTTTCGCACAATTCGCTCCATATCGGACATGCTTATACCCAATAGGTGGCCTGAAC
The DNA here is from genome assembly GCA_037128375.1 of bacterium. Classification (GTDB taxonomy): domain Bacteria; phylum Verrucomicrobiota; class Kiritimatiellia; order CAIKKV01; family CAITUY01; genus CAMBRF01. The sequence continues at coordinate 223 of JBAXWO010000608.1, read as the reverse complement.
TCAAACGGCAAGTATCGGGAACGCAGCTTCGATTCGGATCCCACCAAAAGCGCCTGCCCGCCACCGCGTCGCCGCATGCCGCGCGGGGAGATGCTCTTGAGCACCGTATACGGGCCGGTCACCAGATTGGCTTAGTCGAAGATCGAGAAGACCGGCTTGCCGTTGATGAGGTAGTAGCTGTCGAGCGTGAGATATTTCTCAATGATCCGATCGAACATCGGCT
>JBAXWO010000607.1:0-2240 GCA_037128375.1 bacterium | reverse complement strand
CCCGGGGGGACATCAACTTGCTTTTCCAAGTGAATACTCCCTTCTTCCATGCATACACGATCACCAGCGCCAGAAGTCCGACAAACAGGGACAACTCGCCCAGTTCCAACCAGCCCGGTGCCTCGTTGTAGACCACGGCCACCGGGAAGAGGAAAAGCACATCCACTGAAAAAGCCACGAAAATAAGCGCATAAAGGTAATATACCACGCCATACCGGATCCAGGCGGGGCCGATGGGCTCCATGCCGCATTCGATGCTGCGGCGCGTCTTGTGGTACACCATGCGCGTACGCGCAGGCGCCAGCAGCCAAGCCAGCACCAGCGGCGCAATGGAAAGCACCAGGCCGCCGGCCAGAAACGCCAGCACATACAGCAGGCTCCAAAGAGTGGTTGTGTCCATAGTCACTTCCCGCAGGAACAGGCCTCGCACCTTTCTTCTGTCTTCTGCAGCACCGCGCGGATGCGCTTGAGCAGGTCTTGGAATGGCACGGGCTTCTCAACAAAGTCCTGTATCGAAGGGTAATCCTTCGCAGGATCCGTGGGGAAGGTCAAGGGGTAATGCTGGTTTACGCCTGTCACCAGAATGATCGGCAGGTTGGCGAATTGCGGACTATGACGAATCTGACGGGCCACGGCAAAACCGCCCAACGGATCCTCTGGAAACATCATGTCCAAGATCAGCAGTTCGGGCTGGAAGGCGGTCAGCTTTGCCATGACATGACTGATGGTGTCAACGGTGGTGACGGTATAGCCTGCGTGCTGCAGGCAACCGGAAAGGTTCTCGGCCAGTTCCCTGTCGTCGTCTACGATCATGATTCTTGCCATGTTAAACCCTCCTTTCAATCGTTGATCATGTGAACCGAACGGGATGCTGCGAAGGCACGCCTTGGCCGAAGAGACCCAGTCACAGCACGCAATTATCGACTGAATCGTAATTAGAGAAGAAGGAAACAAACCTACGTAAAATAGGACAAAGACAATTTATCGGGATACCAGGGCCAGCGGCCACCGAGGGGCGCTTTCGTGCAGGCGAACCCTCGTTGTGCGGCTTTGGGCGGGTGCGATTGCAGTGGGTCAACCCGAGAACAGTGTTTGCGCAGCCCCATTGCCGCACATAGTGAATCACGCTACAGGACTCTCGCACCGGCCGAGGGCTTGATCAACATCGTGGCGCAGGGGTTCCCGAAGGTCTCGCTATAGGCATCCGACAGATGCTTGGCCACGTGCCGCGCATCCGTGGTTCGGACCAGCACCACCACACTGCCGCCAAATCCGCCGCCGGACAAGCGCGCGCCCAACGCCTCCGGGCACATCCGGGCCGCATCGACAATCACGTCCAGTTCCGGACAGGAATTCTCGAACTGCAGGCGGGAACTCTCGTGCGACAGGAACATCAATTCGCCGAAGGCGTCCAGCTCGTGGTACTTGAGCAACGCCTTGCCCTTCAAGACGCGCGTGTTCTCGCCGATCACATGCGTGGCGCGCCGGAGCGCCACCGGATCCAAGCCCTCGCCATACTGCTCCAACTCCTCCCAGCTGACGTCGCGCAGATGGCTCACCGGGTGCGGCAGTACCGATGCAAAGTACCGGGCCGCCTGCTCGCAGCGCTCCCGACGCTCATTGTACTCCGACTCCACCAAGGCATGTTTGACCGCCGTATTGCAGATCAGAAAACAGGCATCCGGCCCCAGCGGCACGCTTTGCACCTCCAGGCTCCTGAAATCCGACATGACCAGCGCGTTCTCCCGGCCATGCAGGCTTGAAATCTGATCCAGCAGCCCGCACTTCACGCCCGCATACTGATGCTCGGCCGCCTGGCCGATCCGGGCCAGATCGAGCAGCGGCAGGGTCATGCCATAGAGTTTGGATAAGGCCAACCCCGCGCACATTTCAAGCGCCGCAGAACTTGACAGCCCGGCCCCAAGCGGAACATTCCCCAGGAACATGCCCAGGAAACCGTGCCCGAGTCCGGCGCGCGCCTGGAGACCGGCCAACACGCCCTTCACATAATTCGCCCACGTCATCTTCTTGGAGGCCGAAACGCCGGAAAGCGAGAAGGCGCATTCCTCTCCAATATCCCCGGCCACCACCCGGCACTGATCATCCGGTGCCGGAGCGCAGACAAAGAACGTGCCGAAATTGATTGCCGCCGAGAGAACGAATCCTTCGTTGTAATCCGTATGATTGCCCAGCACCTCGACACGACCCGGCGCATAGGCCACGACGACCGGATCGACCCC
>JBAXWO010000606.1:0-2243 GCA_037128375.1 bacterium | reverse complement strand
CTGGCCTTGTACCAGCATCAGGGCGAAGTCTGGGAGGAGTGGAACACGCGCATGAAGACCGTGCTCCCGCCGCTGCAGCGCAAGACCGGGGCGGATGCCGGAAGTTGGGATCCACAGGGTCAGCATGGTGGCCAGATGGGCCGGTGCGTCACCACGGCCATAGGAGCGTTGTCGTTGGAGGTGTATTATCGGTTTTTGCCGATGTACGGTTACCGCAGTGCGGATGAAGAAGGCCGAAAAGGCCTCGAGAAAGGAAAGATACCATGACGAGTGAGTCCTTTAATGTAAAAGAGATTATTGTCCGTGGCTGGCCGGTGTTGAGTGCGCTCGGCATCATGTCCATCATCGCGATGGCCGTGTTCTTTGACCGCCTGATCGTTTTTAAGCGCGCCAAGATGGATGCCGAGGTGTTTGTCGATGCGTTGCTCAAACTGCTGGACGAGCAGGGCCGTGAGGAGGCAATGAGGCACTGCGCGGAGGCCGGGCACCCGATCGGCGCGGTGTGCGCCGAGGCGCTTCGTAATGCCGGTAACCGGGAGGCCATGGAAAAGGCGGTCCACAATGCCACGCAACGTGAATTGAACAAGCTGGAGACGCTCGTTCCGCTATTGGCCACCGTGGCGAGTACCGCGCCATTTGTCGGACTGCTGGGCACCGTGGTCGGTATCATTCGTGCCTTCCATGACATCGCCGCCGCGACGGGCGGAGGTCCGGAAGTCGTTGCCGCCGGCATTTCCGAGGCGCTGATCGCTACGGCGATGGGATTGTTCGTCGCCATTCCCGCCACGATGGCCTACAACTATTTTGTCCACCGGATTCAGCGCATCGCCGGGGCAACCGACGTGGCTGTCTTCCGCCTCATCGAGAAACTGAAGTAAGGGGTCACGACTATGCAAGGATCTTCATCAAACGATCGGGGGGGCGGCCGAGGCTACCGGATCATGGGTGACATGAACATGATCCCGTTCATCGACATCTGCCTCGTCCTTCTGATCATCTTTATGGTCATCACGCCGTCGCTGGTGAAATCCCAGCTCAAGGTAGAACTGCCGCGTGCCCAGACGGCGGAAACCGTTCAGGCGGCTGAAAAACTTGTGGATATCCAGGTGCTGATGGACGGCACGGTGATCATCGATAATCAAAAGGTGCCTTCGGATGGGCTGGATGAGATGCTGCGGCGCAAGCTGCTCGATCCGCAGAACCAGTCCGTCATGATCCAGGCCGATAAATCCGTGCCTTTTGAGCACGTGGTTCGAGTCATGGGCGGCGTCCGCAAACTCGGCTGCAACAAGATGGGCGTCGGGGTGAAGACCGAGCGTAACCGGTAGCGGGTGCGGTTTCTGTGAAATAGGCTCACTGGAAACCAACGAGATTCAGACTTCGGGAAACCAGAATGGCGAGACATTCTAAACTACATCGCAAGCTTACATCGTGCAGTCGTCCGCTCGCCATTATCGCCGATTCCGCGCGCATGGGAACAGATAGACCCCGGCTACTGTCATTCCGTAGCAGGCATCCTCAAGGCACCAAGGAGATTTTCGGGCTGACACTGTCAATCGTCGCTTTGCTAGCGGCCAATACGGTGCCTGTCTTCGGCGTACTTTGGCTGGGGTGGGAACTTTTCCCCCTAGTGTTCGTGTACTGGCTGGAGAACGGTGTGATCGGTGGGTTTGCCCTCCTGAAGATGCTGACAACCTTCACGGACCTTCCTGAAGGTAAGAGCCAAGCGTGCAGTTGGTACCGCGAAGGTGGCCGGTTGCGCTTCAACAAATCGTTTCTGCTCCTGGTGCTCTTCTTCCTTATCCCTTATGGCGGGTTCTGTCTGGGGCACGGTGCTATCATTGTGATGATGTTTGGAGAGAAGGAGCATAGCCTCACGCAGACCTATCAGATCATCGTTCAGAACGGTCTGCAGTATACGGTGCTGGCGCTCATTCTGAGCCACGGTTTCTCTTTCTTCCGCAACTACATCGGGCGCGGTGAGTACAAGAACTGCGATCCGGGTGAGTTCTTCTGCTCCCCATATCGAAGAGTCTTTGTTCTCCACGTGTTCATCCTGCTGGGTGGTTTCGTGATCGAGAGCGTCGGAGTTTCACGGACTAGGCTGCTATTGCTGATTACTGTCAAGATAGTGGCGGATATAGTTGGACATGTTTATGAACGATCGAGGAAATGGAATTGAGGTTTCCTCTCAACATTGGGAAGCCCCGGCGTTCTTTGAAAACGCAGGCTGTAGACACAGA
>JBAXWO010000605.1:0-2245 GCA_037128375.1 bacterium | reverse complement strand
CGGTTCCATCTTGGCTATGACAAAGAGAACCTCTATGTCGCTTGCTATGTTCCGATCGTTCCTGCCGTCTCTCGGCTTCGTGCTGAGGCCATGCAGTCTGACGTCCTGGAACCGTTGATGCGCGACGACTACGTGAGACTGGAGATCTGGCCCAGCGCCGATCCGTCTGCGGGCACGAAGTACGGCTCGTTCGGTCTGCTGTGGAATGCGGTCGGTACGCATGCGGATTGGTGCCTCAGTCCTGACGGCAGCGCTGACATGAAGTGGGGGGCTCGGAGTCAGGTGTTTACGGTGTCAGACGGGTCAACGTGGGTTAGTGAATTGGCGATTCCTCTGAAGTCGTTGCGTTACGGTCAGTATGCGGCGACCAACGCCGAAGGCTCAGCGGTGCTGACGTTGCCGCCACAGGACGCCTCGACCTGGCGGCTTCGGTTTGTCTCCAAGGTCGGAGACGCCTCGAACGACCTTACTGTCGCCGCAGTCTTCGCGAGTGCCGCCGATTCCATGTTCCGCCGGGCAAGCGAGCTGTTCAAGGAGAAGCAGTACGCTGAAGCGGGCGCCCTCTTCGAGCAGGCACAACAGAGATTCCCCTATCATCCGATGGCGCCCAAAGCGCTTGTGACAGCCGCGCAAGGCCGCATGAAGCTGCAAGAGTGGAAGGGCGCCATCCGGATCTTCTCCGGATTCGATGCGGCATACCCCAAGCGTGTGGAAGATTGGACGGGGGCGACCCATCAGCCGGCTGTTCAGGTGGCGCGCGCCTACGCCGAGGCGGAGAAGGCTCGCCCCGAAGTCCTGTACTGGCTCGGCGATTGCCACGCAAAGCTGGGGGACGACCGCCAGGCTTACCAGACGTGGAAAAGGCTGACGTGGGACTACCCCGAAACCCAATGGGCCAAGTACGCGCGCGGAGGCCTTATGGACAAGTTCCAGGCTTTCAAAGGCGAAGACGCGGCCGTGGAAGGGACGAACGTAGTTCCGCGTGCGCCATCCAAGCCCGACGATTCAGCATCTATCCGGGACGCCGCTCCCGTTCCGGCCGTCCGCGAGGACAGGACCACGGCGGGTAAGGCGTCGCAACCGGGCGAGACGGATGCCGATGCGCTGCTGCGCGAAGCACGTGAACTTCAGGAAACGGCGGACTGGGCGAAGCGGCTGAACCGCCCGGCGATTCCACTCGCGGACCTGATTGCCGCCTGCCGGAAGGTGACGGAGCGCTATCCGAATACCGCGGCGGCCCGAAAGGCCATGCTGGATGTGGCCGATTTGCAGTGGAAGTGGGGCGACAAGGAGCAGGCAGCCAAGTCGTACCAGGAACTCGCGGAGAAACTGGCTAACACGCCGGAGGGTAGCACCGCCTTTGCGAATGTGATTGATGCGCGCATGGAGAAGGGCGCCGTGGCCGAGGCGCTAACGATGATCGAGAAATACGTTGCCGATCCCAAGGCGCCGGGAAGAGACGCAATGCTCGTGAAAGGCGTTGTGGCCGCCTACAGAGTCGAAGACTACACCAAATCCAGAACCATGGCGGAACAGTTGATCAAGGACCATCCGGAAAGCGAGTACGCCAGGAAAGCGTCGCAGGAGTTGCCGAAGATCTACGCCAAGCTTGGCCTTCCCGCCGACACGCAGCCGCCGAAGCCCGCGCCGAGGAAAGATTCGCCCGCGCCCACGATCAGTTTCTACAAACCCGACGTGCAGGATTTCGCTCCACCGGCAGGGCCGACGGCGACGGAAGAGTTGGCGGCGGCGAAGGATCTTCTGGCGAAGGGGGATCTCGTACAAGCCGCGCGACGTCTCGACCGAATCGTCAATGCCAAGGCCGATTCGCAGATCGCCGCCGAGGCATTGTGGCGAATGGCCGAAATATACCGTTCGTGCGGGAACATGGAACAGGCATACCGAGCATACAAGATACTGCGTTGGGACTATCCGGGGTCCGGCTGGGCCGCGAAGGTGCCCAACCGCCTCGTGGAGAAGGAGTTCCGGGATCCAGAAAAGCGCAGTAACGCAGAATAGCGTGCCGTTACTGGCGGGGCTTTCGAATCAAGTCCACGCCGCGCCGTAGGCCATCAAACAACGATCCGCTCCAGGGCTTCCGTGCCACCGGCTACGGCGGTGGCGGGGATGGTGGTGTCGAGCGTGGCCAGTTTGCCGTTGTGATGTACGGCCAGCGCCAGGAGATAGACGTCCGTGATGTGGGCATGGCTGAGCAGGCGATCCCAGTTGATCCGTTGGGTGTCCA
>JBAXWO010000604.1:0-2246 GCA_037128375.1 bacterium | reverse complement strand
AGGGAAGCGACCAGAGTTCCCGGCCGGTAGCGGGATCAACCGCCACAGCAGCCTTGGCAGCAAACAGGATGACGGCCTCCGTCCCACCCTGTTTGAAATACACCGGCGTCGCATACCCGCTTCCTTCGCCGCCAGAGGACCACTTCACCTTGCCGGAGGCCTTTTCCACGGCCACCCCCCGCGCACCTGCATTCACAATCATTAGGGGCCCAACTCCCAGCGGGGAACCCGACAAACCCCACCCGGGCACTTTCAGATTGATTTCCTTGCCCAGGGCGCATTGCCAACGAACCCCGCCCTTCGCGGCGTCCAGGCAGTACAGTACCCCCTCACGACCGACCGTATAGACACTGTCACCGTCGACGAGCGGCGTGCCGCGCGGACCGGGATAACTCCCCGCCTTGCACGGATAGGAGTACTCCCACATTAACTTGCCGGTCGCCGCATCCAGGCAGGACACCACATCCTTGTCTTCCCGGTTGCCCATCGTATAAAGGAGCCCGTTGCGAATCGCGACGGCCGAATACCCGACCCCCACAGACGCCTCCCAGACTACCCGCATCACGGCTCCCGTCCTGAGCCAGCCTGTCTCCATGGAAATCCCGTCACGATTCGGCCCACGGAACTGGGGCCAATCGGCCGCGGATGTCCCCGACGCCAGACTGCCGCTGATCAACAACAATACCCACCCGATGGTCTTCTTCATTTTTTTCTCCTCATCAGGCGTTGTCCGCCTGGCTCTTTGTTTCCCTACCCGGCCGTCATCAACGGTGCAAGATGCCGCCGGAGTTCCTGGTCAAGATTACGGCCCTTAAACGCGCGCACACGTTCATCCTGGCGGGCCAGAACGCTCCGCCGCAAGGATTCATCGCGAACCAGGTGCCCCATCATCTCCGCCACCGCCTCAAAGTTTCTTTCCGAAAAAAGCACGCCGGCGCCCGCCAGTGTTTCCGGCACGGCAGCGGCCGCGCAGGCCAGCACCGGCACCCGATGCACCATGGCCTCGATGAGCGGAATGCAGAACCCCTCATGCTCGCTCATGCACAGGAAAACCCGCGCGCACCGGTAACAGGCGTTCAACTCCGATTGACGGACCGATCCGGTGAAGATCACCTCCTGAAGCCGGAGGTCACGCGCCATCGAGGTCAACAACCGCTGATACCGCTCCGTTCCGGCATAGGATCCCGTAAGAATCAGCCGTGAATTCGGCTCCACCGCTTTCTGGAAGAACGCGAACGCCGAAATCACGTCTTCGATCTTCTTATTGGGCGCGCAACGGCCCACAAAGAGGATGTTGACCTTGCCATCAGAAAACCGCCGGATCACGCCGCGATCCGGAGCGACGTCCAGTGCGGAAAAATCCAGCAACAACGGCAGCACCTGCGGGTTGGCATACCCCCATCCCTGCAGTTCCCCGGCATTGAAGGCGCTGACCGCCAGATTGATATCCGCCACTCCCGCCAGACGAGCGGCCTGTTCACGGCCGCGAACCAGGGCGTTCGCCGTGGAGGGTTGGATCAGCCGAAAATACTCTGGAGGGGTGATATTATGGTAAAGGATGACCTTGCGCCCGCGCAACGTCGGAAACACCTCGTTAACGCATGACCCGATGGAGAGATGCAGGAGGACCACATCATCCCGGGAGCAAACCGGGGGCAGTTCATCCAGATCGCGCGCGTCGCCGCGCAGTTCCGGCAGAATGCGTTTCCGCTCACAGAAGATATCGGACTCAAATCCCCAACTTCGGAACAGGCGGCGCATCACCACCGCTTCATTGCTGATGGCATCGCCGCGGTTAAACCCAGCAACCAACTGATGAATGGCGGCCATGAATCCCTACTTCGCCTCCAACGAGTTCAACTTCTTCCGCACGCCGATATTGAGCGGATCCTGCTTCAGGCTGAGTTTCCAGAATCGTCTGGCCTGGCGCGGATTCTCAAGTGCGGCCCAGACGTCCCCCACATGCTCAGTAACCGTGGAATCGTCAGGCATACGGGCCACAGCCTTCTCCAGGTAGGTCAGGGCTTCTTTATAGGCTCCCTTCTGGTAATAAACCCAGCCCAACGTATCGAGGAAAGCGCCTTCATCAGGTTCGATCGCGAGCGCACGCTCAACGTAGTCCTGCGCCTTGTCGAGATCCACTTTTTTAACGGCCCACATGTAAGCCAGATAGTTCAGGGCCTGTGCGAATTCAGGATCAAGGGCGATACAGCGCTCCAGCAGACGCTCGGCCTCTTGAATATGCC
>JBAXWO010000603.1:0-2246 GCA_037128375.1 bacterium | reverse complement strand
GGATCGCGTCAAGGCGACGACTGGGTCCTGAACCAACAGCCGGCTTCGCCAGTAAGCCAATGCATCGTCAGGCAATTCGGCGAGCGAGAAGACTTTTACTTCTACCGGCAACATCCCAATCGCCTCCATTCCAGACGTTTTGCAGCCTGTTCGACAAGACGCACAAAACTGTGAAGCGGGTTAAACGTTAGCATGGGCCGCACATGAAGGGACAGTGACAGGGCTGATATACGGGCATCCATGGTATCCGGCTCAAACACTCGCCGAGCTTTCGCCAGGAAATCCAATAAACGTTCCAGGCGACGACGGTTGGCCCATTTCGGCACCGGTCCATTGGGCGTCATCGCAAAGAATTCCTGCGGGTGTGTGAGAATACAAACGGACGCATACCCAGCCCGTTCCAGGCGACGCAGAGCATTGATCAGTTCGCCGGCGCCAACGGCGCAGATCTCCAAATGGCGGAATCGGCCATCCAACCCGGGGAAGGGGCTTCGCAAAACGGTCACCGGCACATCCACGACGCCGGCATTAGCCGACACATCGTTGATCACCGGGAAATACTCATTCAACTTGGATTCGATCGAACTTTTCACATCGAGATCACGATTGGATCCCACCCGGATGCCGCAATCCATCATGGCAAGAAGCGTATCCTTATTCGCCGCCAACGAACCGGCCCGAAACGCAGCGACTCCCTGAATCCCGCACGATTCAAGTATTTCCAGCCCCTTGCCAATCAATCGTGCCTGACACACCCGATCTTGCCGCCACATCGTGTCAAACTTGTCGCGAAAGCCTTCCAACTTTGCCGTCACGGGATGAATATGCAACTGTACAGAATGCCCTGGGTCCATGACCCGACGGCACATTTCACGAAGTGGGCCATTGCCCCACTGGGTTGCCCCCAGCGCCTCCATGAAGAACGTGGCCCGGACATCAAAACGGTGGAGTTGTTCAAGCAGGTAACCCAAACCCAAACCACCCCCGTCGATGTCCCTGGCGCAGTCGCCGGAGTAGGTCTCCACATCAATGGTCAGATAGACTTTCATCTTAAAACCCGCAGGCGGGAAATGAAAAGGTCGAAATACAGCCTTCATCAGCCAACATTCCCTGCGCACAGGCTGAAGAATAGCTCCCCTGATTCACCACGCCCTTATCCATTGTGGCCGCTCCTGACCTGTCGCCCCGTAGCATCGTCAGAGCGGCATGAATGCGGAGAAGACGTGACTGCCATCTTCTCTTGCTGCGGACGCATTTCCCCCCGGTTTATTCCGAATTCTGCAGCGAGATCATGCACCTCGGCCATCACGTCCTCCACCCTGATCGACGTCATACAACGGTATTTCGGCCATGGGCACTCCCCCCGGCAGCCGAAACAACTCTGATCCCGACTACGCACCATGCGGTGTTTTGCGGGATCACCCCAGGGAGCCCAGCGCTCACTGTCCCCCCCCCACATCATCACTACGCTGGGTGTGCCGACCGCAATGGCGGCATGCAATCCAAAGGTGTCGTTACCGAGACAGATGTCCGCCTGCTCAATAAGCGCTATGGCGTCGTATAGCCCTGTCCTGCCTGACTTGTTCAACACCCGCACGCCCTTAATTCCGCCTAGATCCTTTTCAATCGTATCGCTCGCAGGCTTGTCGACGTCTGAACCGAGCAGAACCAGAAACAGGGGTTTTGCTTGCGCTAAGCGGCTGAACAGTTCGATGAAGTTGGCTACACCCCAGTCTTTTTGCTTGAAACGCGCCCCGGCACACACCGCGACAACGTAGGCACCCGGCATCTGACTGCGGAGTTCTTCGATCTCCTTCGCCGCACAGGCCCGTTCCTCCGCCGTAACGTACGTTTCCGGCCAGATGTCCTGTCGTGACTTGATGCCCTCAAAGCCAGCTGCCTGCAGGAAGCGAACTGTTCGGTCCAGTTCGTGCGGTGACGATGTGTCTTGCGCGGGTTTCGAGACACCCTCACCCCAACCCTCTCCCCTGAAGGGAGAGGGAGCCGCCATACGGTCACAAAGTGGCGCTTCCTCCAGATCAGATCCTCGATGCATTTCCCCCTCTCCCTTCAGGGGCGAGGGTTGGGGTGAGGGTGTCTTCTCGCCATCGCCGCTGTTCCCCAGCAGCAATGTCGTGGTTCCCCATTCCATCAAGACCCACTCGCGCGCAAAAGCCAGTCTCCCCAAATAATCGCTGTCCTCCCCCATAACCACATCCGGGCACAGAAAGGCATCATATTGCCTC
>JBAXWO010000602.1:0-2247 GCA_037128375.1 bacterium | reverse complement strand
TGGCAGCCGCTATCGGGATCCAAATCGGGATCGGGACCGAAATCGACGAGAAAGTAAGGAATTCGACTCCGGTAGCGATAGCGATTTCGATTTCGGCTGTACGGATGTGCCATAATGAGAATTGCTGGGAGAAAGTCAGGGCAAACGCATTAGGATTATGATCGGAAGCATCGCTGAACTTAGCGCCATTCTGGTCGGTCCCTTGTAATCGTGATTTCTGATTTTTGCGGATTGCCGGTAACCCGGCCAACACGCTATAGTAAACACCGCTGCGGCCGGATTTGCGCGCGGCACATGCAAAAGGAATAGTGATGATGCGCATTGTGTTCATGGGTTCGGCCGAGACGTCGGCGGTGATGCTCGACACCCTCGTCTACATGCGGACCGCCGAGGTGGCGGGCGTGGTGACACAGCCCGACCGTCCGTGCGGACCCCGCCATCGGTTCCGCTCCAGAGGGTTTAAAATGAAACGCTTGCGGTTTGTGGCTCAGGTGATGGGTGTCGCCGCGCTTCTGGGAGCGGCGGCGGGATGTGCGACCAATCCGGTGACTGGGCGCTCGGAACTGATGCTGGTCTCGCCCGCCGAGGAGATCGCCATCGACCGGCAGGCGTCGCCGGGGCAGCTCTCGTCCGACTATGGCGCGGTGCAGGATGCGGCGCTGAACGCCTACGTGTCTGACGTAGGGCGCAAACTCGCGCAGCACTGCCACCGGCCGCAGATGCCCTATTCGTTCCGCGTGGTCAACGCGGTCTACGCCAACGCCTATGCCTTCCCGGGCGGGACGATCGCCATCACGCGCGGACTGCTGGTCGAACTGAACAACGAGGCCGAACTGGCGGCGCTGCTCGGCCATGAGCTGGCGCATGTCAACGCCCGCCACACGGCCCGTGCGATCACGCGGAGCACGCTGTTCTCGGCCGCGCTCGGCCTGGGCGGGGCTGCGCTTCAGGCCCGGGAGTCTGCCTACACCGATCTGGTGATGACGGGCGGACAACTCCTCGGCGGCGCCGGTCTGGCCCAATACAGCCGCGATCAGGAGCGGGAAGCCGACGCCATCGGCATGAACTATCTGGTGGCCGCCGGTTACGACCCCCGAGGCATGGTGGGTGTGATGACGCTGCTGACCCGTCTCGGCGAACGCAATCCGCTGCTGGTCGAGCGGCTCTTCTCGTCGCACCCGATGAGCGCCGAACGGCTGGAGTCGGCGCAACGTCAGGCGACCACGTATCCGGCTGCCGAGCGGTCGTCCAACGAGGCCCGGTTCCGGGAGCGCACGGCGGCGCTGCGCGCGGTCGCGCCGGCGGTCCGGCTGTTCAACCAGGCGGAGCAGGCGCGGTCACGGGGCGATTGCGCGGCAGGCGTCCGCCTGGCGCGCGAGGGGCTGGCCATCGCGCCCAACGATTACGCGGGGCTGCTCATTCTCGCCGCGTGCCAGAACGGCTTGAAGCAGCCGGGCGCCGCGCTCATCACGGCCCGGCAGGCCGCGGCCGCCAATCCGCGCGAGCCCAATGCCCAGGGGATGATCGCCCTCACGGCGCTGGCGCTCGGCCGGCATGACGAGGCGCTGGCGGCAGCAGACGCCTGTGAGCGGGCGCTGCCGTCCGGCCCGCAGTCCAGGCTCATTCGCAGCCATTGCCGGGAGCAGATCGGCACCCACCCAACCCCAGCCGTTCCGCCAGCGGGCAGCCCGCGCACCCAGCCCGCGCACTGAGGCAGAAATCGGCGTGTATCTGGAGGAGTCCCTGAATGCGCAGGCCGTTGTTGGCGTAGAGCAGGGTGGGATTGTCGGTTAATAAGGCGGTTAATAAGGGACATTCCATCGATAAAACTTTCGCCGGGTTAGCTGGCCAATTTCGCCAATTGGACCCGAACTGGAGCGACCGGTTAATAAGGGACATTCCATCGATAAAACTTTCGCCGGGTTAGCTGGCCAATTTCGCCAATTGGACCCGAACTGGAGCGACCACAACGGCTCAACGGGAGTGTTTGCCGACTGCGGGAGTCGAAAGAGGGGCAGGATGCCGCAAAAGAATCGTTTTCGGCCGTCCCAAGCCTCGGCAGACACGAATCGTGTGCAGGCCTCCAGCCGATGTCCTGCTCGTAAGAGGGATTTTTGGTGAATCGACGGGGTTGAAATCACCCGCCGGATGCCGCAATCGGCGTGAGTCGCAAGTCGCGGGCTGCGCAAAGTCCGCCCCAGGCCGCAAAATGCATCGGCCGCGCCCCGTCTTTCCGCTTCGGACCAA
>JBAXWO010000601.1:0-2251 GCA_037128375.1 bacterium | reverse complement strand
ATCGGCCGACGCGACGCTGTAGGGCACCGAATAGAAGGCACAGTAGGCGCACTTCCCATCGCAAAAAGGCACGTGGACATAGAGCCCATCAATGAGTTCCGAGTCGCTCATACAATCGATCCGCCAGTTCATCGGGAACGGCGAGACTTCCAAACCCGACACCCAGTCTGAAATTGGGGTTCAGCGCACCGTGGAAATCCGATCCTCCCGTGACCAGCAGATTGAATTCCCGGGCCAAGGCCAGCAAATTCCGGGTCTGGGAGGCGTCATATTCCGGATAGTAGACCTCGAGTCCCTGCAAGCCTTTGGCCGCCAGGTCGGCCAGCAAGACGCGCAGTCCCTTCCGGTGCCGCCCCAGGCTGAAGGGATGCGCCAGAACGGCAACGCCACCCACGCCACGAATCATGGCGATGCTCTCTGCGGCGCTCAGGCGAAATCGATCGACATAGGCCGGTTGGCCTTTGCCTAACAGCCGATCGAAGACGTCATCCTTCTTCTTGAAATAGCCCTTTTCGATCAACGCACAGGCAAAATGGGGGCGCCCCACCACATCCTCCCCGGCAAAGCGGATCACGTCCTCCCAGGTGATGGCAAACCCCTGGTGGTTCAGTTTCGCAAGAATCACCTGGTTGCGATCAGCCCGTCCCTGCCGGATCCTGATCAGAGCGGACTCCATACGGGAATCCTGCTCCGTCGGGAAATACCCCAGCATGTGCATCGTACCGGACTTGCAGTCCACACTGATTTCAATACCGGGAAGTCCCCTGATCCCGGCCGTCCGGCAGGCACCCATGAACCGCGCTATTCCGCCCATCCCGTCATGGTCGGTGAGCGCAATGGTTTTCAGGCCAGCCTGCGCCGCCAACTCCACAATGCCTTCGGGGGTCACGCTGCCGTCTGAAAACGTTGAATGAATATGCAAATCGATCACAGGCTCTCCACATCCGGCTCCCCTGTCATGAGGGGAAGGGCTTCAAGCTACCAGAAGCTTTGCACAAAGTCGTCAGGTAAGAACAACCGTTTTACCCATTGAACCGCACCCCGCAGTTTTGCATACTCTGCCACCAGCAACGTCCACATCAGCTTATCGCGGAGAACCCTATGCCAGTTAAACTCACCTTTCTCGGAGCCGCTGAAACGGTAACCGGCTCACGCTACTTCGTGGACGCCAACGGAACGCGGGTGTTGATTGACTGCGGCCTCTACCAGGAACGCGACCTCAAGTCCCGCAACTGGGATCCATTCCCCATCCCCCCTTCTTCGCTGGATGCGGTCCTGCTCACGCACGCCCACATCGACCATTGCGGCTATCTTCCCAAACTCGTTCGTGATGGCTTCAAAGGCCGCGTCTACGGGACCCTGGCCACCGGCGAAATCGCCAAGATCGTCCTGCTCGATTCCGCCAGGCTGCAGGCTGAGGACGCCGAATTCAAACGCCTGCGCCATGAACGGGAAAACCGCAAGGGACCCTTCGTGGAAACGGCCCTGTATTCGGTCGAGGACGTCGAAGCCTGTTGTTCCCGGTTCACCCCCGTGCCGTACAATACCCCCACGACCGTCGCCGCGGGCATTGAGGCAACCCTGTTCGATGCGGGCCATATCCTGGGGTCCGCCTCCATCCGCCTGCGGGCAGGCGGGAAAACCATCGTTTTTTCAGGGGATATCGGACGCTGGGACCGCCCCATGCTTGAGGATCCCACCCCCTGCCTGCCGACCGATTACGTGGTTATGGAGTCCACCTACGGCGACCGTGTGCATGACGACTCGCACCGCATCACCGATACGCTCGCCCGCATCGTCAACGACACCCGCCGGCGCGGCGGCAATCTGGTCATTCCCACTTTTGCCATCGGACGCGCGCAGGAAGTCCTCTACTATTTCCAGGAACTTCTGCAGGCCAACCGCATCCCGCATCTGATGGTGTTCCTCGACAGCCCGATGGCCGTCAACGTCACCTCGATTTTCGAGAAGCACCTGGACCTGATGGATGCCGATATGCAGCGACTGATCCAGAAACAGCAGTCGCCTTTCCATTTCCCGGGGCTTCACATGGTCCAGACGGTGGACCAGTCGAAAGCGATCAATCACATTTCCGGAACGATCGCCGTGATGGCCGGCGCCGGCATGTGCACGGGCGGTCGCATCAAACATCATCTGGTCAACAATATCACCCGCCCCGACAGCACCATCCTGTTCGTGGGTTATCAGGCAACGGGTACCCTGGGCCGTTTGATCCATGATGGTGTGACCC
>JBAXWO010000600.1:0-2253 GCA_037128375.1 bacterium | reverse complement strand
AGCCGGTCCGCCGTTCTTCATGCGCGTCCCAGTTTCTCTGTCCCCGTTACGCCCCCGGCCGCGGCGCCTGCCCGGATACAGTCAGGCGCCGCGGCCGGACCGCCCTTTTTCCGAAAAGGGCGCAAAAAGGTGCTCAATCGCCGCAGGGCTACCCGCTTTTCGAACAGCGAGGCAAAACCGGCCCTCAAGCCGGGCGGGCTGAACGTTACGGGTCATGCGCGGCGGACACGCCGTCGCGTGCACCCGTTTGTTGTGCGTTCCGAATGGGGATTTCCACGGGTGATTTGTTCTTGGTGCGTAAGATTTCTCCGATTCTTCCCGTGAGCCACAGGTAGTAATCGCTCGACATGCCATCGTATGTAAGGAAGTTGCTCTCGCCCGAGGGAGGATTGTTCGTGCACTTGAAGACTGCGGTGCCTTCATCAATCTCGTCGAACATGGCCACATAGAGCATCTCCGCACCCGCTTGCTTGAAAGCCGTGGCTTGTGACCATAGCAACTGTCCCTTCAGGCGAGGGATCTGGTCCAGTGGGGAATCCTTACCATGTGTCTTCATCAGGTTCTGCCAACTGAAGCCCGGGAAGATCACGGGGAGATATGCAAGATTCCTCTGCTTCGTCCATTCGATATCCGGCCGGATTACGCTTTCCGCGTGCTCACTTGCCTGCTGCGGTGTATTGTATCGACCGACCGTCCACGGGCTCACAATGTCCGCCTGTCGAATGATCCTGTGCAACTTCTCATCCTTGACCGAGTCACCGTTGAGACTCCGCCAATGCGAAGGCACGCCAAGCATAACCGTGTTACCGCCATATTTCCTATCGTTCTTCAGGAATTGCACGAGTTTCTCGCACTCGTCGAGAGTGTATTTCCGGCCGTCATTGAATCCCACGCCCCAAACCCCGACAACGGGTTTTCCGTTGTGGTGGAGATACGACTGGTCTTCGGTAATCTTCATGCTGTCGACGAGCCGTTTCCAGTCCTCTATCACAATCGTCTCAATCTCACCGGTCTGGAGGCCGGATAGGTCATACATCATTGCCCAGGCTCGTCCGTACCGGTTAGCGCCGGCCTGAGCGTTTGCCGTGACGACGTTGCAATGACGATAGGCGTCGGGTTGCCTCAAGCTGACGCCGAAACGTTGCAGGAAGACACCATCAATGCCATATTCCTGCATCCATCGGAAATGCCGCAGGACCGTCTTCTGGTTGTACGAACTGAAGACGGAGGCTGCCTTGCCATCCGTCTGCGTGAAGGGAGTGAGGTACTTCTCGTCGGGGTCCATCTCGCTCATGTCCGGCCAAAGGTCTATCGTGCAATGCCCGGGACTGAACTCCTTGCCGCGTCCGAAGTGGACCCAGCCTCGTCCGGATCCGTCCCCCTCTGCGGCAAACCAACCTTGGTAGCCGCACATGACCTTCCCCGTGAGCGTGGTTGCATCCACGCCGGGATTGTGGACGCCGGCATACGGTCGCATCTGCGAAAGAACATTCATAAGGTTCTGGTCTTCCGCACACCGGCCAATGGACGTGGATAGACTGATCAAGAGCACGGCTCCGATCTCCATTCTCGTCAGGTTCGAAAGCATTGATATCCTCTTGCGCATTAAATAGGCGTCCAGACGCAATACACCGGTCCGAAGGGTGAAACGACGTACGATGCCTACTGGACAAAGCGTAACCTGACGCCCCATAACAAGTCAAGCTCCCGCTCCAAAAATTCAAAACTTTAATAAAACCAATGACTTACGATGTCTCCGCCCCGTTGGACCGCGAACTGCGCCAGAAAGGCGCAATTCGCCGTTTTGACGTTATGCACGGCTAGGCGGTGCATAACGGCCAGACGGTTTTTGCGGGTAGACGGAACGCCCCGTCCCTTTTCCGCGCCCCCGCCCGCCCCTTGCATTACCGCCCCGGCGCGTTCTCGCGCCGCCCCCACACACCCCCACACCCACACACTCCCACACCGTTCACTGTTCACTGCTCACTGATCACTTCCCCCATCCCCGCCTCCTGCTTCGCCCGCACCGCCTCCATAATCCGCGCGAACTGCAGCGGGTCCTCGATCTTCAGCACCCCCGCCATCGCCTGCAGCCCCACGGCGCCGCCGTGCTGCACATCGATCCGGATCGGCGTGTCCAGCCCCAGGCTCTTCTCCATGGACTCAATCGCCCGCAGCCGGTCCGCCGCGTTCCGCGCGTGCTCCGCCATATATTTTCGCTTCGCCAAAATCCACGCGCGGTCCACCCCCATC
>JBAXWO010000060.1:0-9689 GCA_037128375.1 bacterium | reverse complement strand
GGGGGTGAGACCGCGTGACGCTTCGATGACGAAGACGTCCGTGTCGGGGCGCCGCAGGGTCAAGGTCCCGTACGACATCCCCATTTCCTTTTCAAGGATATCGAACACTTCCTGGAGCAGGGCGGAAACGTCACGGCGATGGGCCATGGCCTGGGAGATCCGGTACAGCACACTTAACTCGGTCGATTCGCGCTTTTCCACAGCGTTCTCCTTGTTGCGGCGGCGCCACCTCCCCCCCAGCGGAGGAAGCGGCGTCGTGACACACGGCAGGCTCATAGCAGACCTGAGGGCGGAATTCAACATCTCAGAGGGGCCCGTTTCGCCCCGGGGGGCTTGCGTTGTTTATTTCAACCGCCTTGTGGAAGAGCTGCGATCCCTGTAGAGTCGTTGCCCTATGACCCTGCTTATGGAAAACATGCCCGAGACGATTGCGGAGATGTTGAAGGGCGAGGCGGGCGACCTGGTGGCCGCCGTGGAGGTGGACCTCACGGTCGACGGGAGGTTCGGGGCGGAATGGCTGATTGTCACCGACAAGTTCCTCCGTGTCTACACGCCCGGCGCCGGCCTTCCGGACCTACGCATCGAGATTCCCCTCGAAAAGATTCAAGCACCCGCCGTGGACCCCTTGATCGGCGGCGGCGCCCTGATGGTGACTGTTGACGGGAAGACTGTGGAGGTTATCCGATTCACGAATGCCTGCCAGCGGAAGCTGGGACGGATCACGAAGTATCTGGCCGACCTCGAAGGGTACCGGAACAAGCTTGAGAAGAAGGAGGCGGTCGGCCAGAAGCCGGAGATCAAGCCGGATACGGACGACCGGAAGCGCTGCCCCAACTGCCACCTGCAGCTTCCCGAGGGCACCAAGGTATGCCCTGCCTGCCTGAACAAGGGGAAGGTGTTGCTCAGGCTGATGAGCTACCTGAAGCCTTACTGGCGAACGGTAAGCCTGGTCTGGGTGTTGATGGTGGCCGGCATCGTCGTCAGTCTTGTGTCGCCGTACCTGACCCGGCCCCTGATGGACCGCGTGCTGGTGCCGGTCGACAAGGCCGCCACAATGGAGAGTCGGCTCCACCTGCTCGGTTGGCTGGTGCTGGGGCTTCTGGCGGCGCAGATTGCCACTCACGCGATTCACATCTTCCGGGCGCGGCTGCTGGTGAAGCTTGGCACCCGGCTCTCGCACGATTTGCGCGTCCAGCTGTATGCCCGGCTCCAGTTTCTCTCGCTCCGCTTCTTTGAAAAGCACCCCGTGGGCGCCATGATCGCGCGCGTCACGCAGGACACCCAATCGCTGGAGTCGGTGCTGGTGGACGGCATGCAGTATTTTGTGGTGAATATCCTGATGCTGTTCGGGATTGGAGGCGTCATGCTGGCCATGAACTGGCGGCTGACCCTCCTGGCGCTCATTCCCATGCCTTTCGTCCTCGTCCTCTCCAACCTGTTCTGGAAGCACGTGCTCAGCCTGTGGCACCGGCACTGGCACTACCGGTCCCGCCTGACGGCATCGGTGAGCGATACGCTCTCCGGCAAGCGGGTCGTGACGGCCTTCGCCAAGGAGAACGAGGAGATCGACCGGTTCCGGCAGCACAGCCATAATCTGCTGACGTCCGACATGGCGGCGGAACAAACGTGGACCACCCTTTTTCCGACGCTGTGGTTCATCGCCAGCACCGGCTCACTGCTGGTGTGGTACGTCGGCGGACGGCAGGTGTTGGGGGAGGAGATGACGCTGGGCACGCTCATGACCTTCCTGGCGTACCTCGGCATGTTCTACGGGCCGCTCCAGTTCCTGAGCAGGATTGCCGACTACCTGGCCCGGTCGCTCACCTCGTCCGAACGCGTATTCGAGATCCTTGATGCGGATCCCGACGTCCAGGACGCGGAGGACGCCGTGGCCATGCCGGCTCTAAAGGGCCGGATCGAGTTCCGGAACATGACGTTTGGCTACGAGGTCCACACGCCGGTGCTGAAGAACATCAACCTGGAGGTCATGCCGGGCGAAATGATCGGCCTGGTCGGTCAGAGCGGCACCGGCAAGAGCACGACCGTGAACCTGATCTGCCGCCTGTTCGACGTGCAGCAGGGCGAGATCCTGGTCGACGGGGTGAACATCAAGAAGGTGCGGCAGAAGGATTTGCGCTCGCAGATCGGCATCGTGCTTCAGGATACGTTCCTGTTCAACGGGACCATCGCGGAGAACATCGGTTACGCGCGGCCCGGAGCTTCCCACGAGGAGATCATGGCGGCGGCCAAGGCGGCCAACGCGCACGACTTCATCGTGTCCAAGACCGAGGGCTACGATACGCGGGTGGGCGAGCGCGGGCAGTCGCTGTCCGGCGGCGAGCGCCAGCGGGTCTCCATCGCCCGGGCGATCCTTCACAACCCGAGAATCCTGATCCTGGACGAGGCGACCGCCTCGCTGGATTCGGAAACGGAGAAGTTGATCCAGGAGGCGATCTCGCGGATGGTGAAGGGCCGGACCACGTTTGCCATCGCGCACCGGTTGAGCACGCTTCGCCACGCGAGCCGGATCATGCTGCTCAAGGACGGCGAGATCGCGGAGTTGGGCACCCACGCGGAACTGATGGAGAAGAACGGCGAGTTTAGCCGGCTGGTCAACATGCAGAAGGAGCTGTCGTCGGTGATGGCCGTCGGCAATTAACCGTATGGAGACGTCATCTGAAACAACCATGGATCTGGTGGAAGCCGCGCAATTACGCCTGCTCGATCCCCGGACGCTCCGTCTCTTCCAGGCCGGTGCGACGCTGCGTATGACGATCGAGGGCGAGTCGTCCTGGCTTAAGGTGACCGTGCTGCGGGCTTTTCCGCTGACGCAGCCGACGCGGTACTTCAGCGTGAGGGACGGTGGCGGCAAGGAGATTGGCGTGCTGGCGGGCCTTGATGGGTTGGATGCCGGCAGCCGGTTTCTGATCGAGGCCGAGATCGAGCGCCGTTACATGGTTTCCGTGATCCACCGCATCGTGTCGGTCAAGGAGCGTTTCGGCACCGTGGAATGGGACGTGGAGACGCACCGGGGAAGGTGCCGCTTTACCACGCGCGACATGCGCGAGAACTGCTTGCGCCCGAGTCCGGGCCATTACCTCATCACCGACGTGGAGAATAACCGTTTCGAGATACTCGACCTCGAGTCCCTCGACCCCGCCAGCCAGGCGGCCCTGTTGCGGCACCTGTAGGCGCCAAAGTGGCGGGTGAGGTGGAAAAAATTGACATAACCGGAATGCTGGGTGACAGTCAGCCTATCGTCGGTATATTCAGGAGAGTGGCTTCGTGCGTGTGGTCGGGTTTATATTGCCCCTGTCGGTGGCCGGGCTCATGCTCGTCGGCCTGGCGCCCGCCGTGAACGCCGCCCGGTTGAGACCGGTGGAGTGCCTCCGCTATCAGTAGGCTGGGGCACGGATGTTCGAGGGTGACGCTTACTTATGAATCTGATCCTGGTTACTCCCGCCGATTTTACGGGCGAGACTATCGTCAGGCTGACCGGCCGGCGGTGCGGCCATGTTCGTGAAGTCCATCGGGCAAGCCCGGGGGACGTGTTGCGCGTGGGCTTGCTGGACGGCCGGATGGGGACGGGAATCGTGCGATCGGTGTCGGTCGACGACCTGGCGCTGGAGGTCTCGCTCACGGAAGATCCGCCGGTGCCGTTGCCGGTTACCCTGCTGCTGGCCCTGCCGCGCCCGAAAGGCTTTCGTCGTGTGATTCAGTGTGCCGTGACCCTCGGCGTGAAACGCATCGCGCTGTTTGGCGCCTATCGCGTGGAAAAGAGCTACTGGCAGTCTCCCTGGCTGGGAGAGGAGGAGTTGGCGGGGCAGGTGGCGCTGGGCCTGGAGCAGGCTCGGGACACGGTGTCCCCGGTGATTACGCTGCACCCGCTGTTCAAGCCTTTCGTGGAGGATGTCGTGCCCGGATTGACGGCGGGCTCGCGCCGCCTGGTGGCACATCCCGGCGGGGGCTCGACCTGCCCCTGCGCCATGCAGGGCGGCGTGACGCTGGCGATTGGACCGGAGGGTGGTTTTACGGACTACGAACTGGGGTTGCTGACGCGCCTCGATTTCGAGCCGGTCACCCTGGGACCGCGTATCCTGCGCACGGAACAGGCCGTGCCCGCCTTTCTGGGACGATTGATGGCGTGAACTGCCCCGGAGCCGGAATTTAGCGGTTAGGCACGGGGCGCCAGCACCAGAGCCGTGCGGGCGGGGAGGTAGACGCGTACCCTGTGCGCCGCGCCGGAGTCCGGGCTGGCCGGCAGGGTCACATAATCCTGATCAGGTGCAATCCGCCCGAATCCTCCGAGTGACGCGGCATCGGTATCCAGAAGAAGCCGGTAAGTTCCCCCCCGTGGAGCGGGAATGGCGTAATCGGTGAAGGATTGCTGGGGGTTGAAGTTGAAGCAGAAGATCAGGCCCGCCCGCTCGAACGCCAAAACCTGATCCGAGATGTGTTCAGATAGAAAGTACGGACCGGTGACATCCAGCAGGGCAACCTGCTGCGCCATGGCCATCATGGCCTGGTCGAAATCCGCCAGGAAATGGTAGCGCAGGTTCGTGTCGTCCCGGAGATGCCACTGGCGGCGGGCATAGTGGTGGCTCCAGTTATTGCCCTCGCGGGGAAAGTCGATCCACTCGGGATGTCCGAACTCGTTGCCCATGAAGTTGAGATACCCCTGGCCGGCGGTGGCCAGGGTGATCAGGCGGATCATCTTGTGGAGCGCCACGCCCCGGTCGACCTTCAGGGTGTGGTCGTTGACGCTCATGTGGTCGTACATATCGCGCTCGATAAGCCGGAAGATGAGCGTTTGATCCCCCACCAGCGCCTGGTCATGGGATTCCGCGTAGCTGATGGTCTTTTCCTCCGCCCGACGGTTGGTCAACTCGTGATAGAGCGCGCTCATGTGCCAGCGCTCGTCGGGGACCTCCTTGATGAGCTTGATCCAGTAGTCGGGCGTGCCCATGGCCAGGCGATAGTCGAAACCCAGTCCGCCGGCCGCCTGGGGGGCGCCCAACCCCGGCATGCCGCTGACATCCTCGGCGACGGTGATGGCGTCCGGACGCACCGCGTGAATGACCTTGTTGGCCAGGGCGAGATAGGAGCAGGCATCCTCGTCCACGTTGCCGCCGAAATAATCGTCGTAGCCGGTGAAGCACTTGCCGAGTCCGTGATCGAAGTAGAGCATGCTGGTCACCCCGTCGAACCGGTATCCGTCGAACCGGTACTCGTCGAGCCAGAAGCGGCAATTGGACAGCAGGAAATGCAGCACCTCGGTTTTGCCGTAGTTGAAGCAGCGCGAATCCCAGGCCACATGATCGCCGCGGGGCCCTTCGTGGAAATACTGGGAGAGCGTGCCGTCGAAGCGGCTCAGGCCCTCCACCTCATTGCGGACGGCGTGGGAATGGACGAGATCCATGATCACGGCCACTCCCGCGGCATGGGCGGCGTCGATGAGCTGCTTGAGTTCCTCCGGGGTGCCGAAGCGCGAGGAGGCGGCAAAGAGATTGCTGACGTGATAGCCGAAGGAGCCGTAGTAGGGATGCTCCTGGATGGCCATCAACTGGATGGTGTTGTAGCCGGCCGCGATAATCCGGGGCAGCGTCTTGATGCGAAACTCGTCATAGGTGCCGATGCGCGCCTCCTCCTGGGCCATGCCGACGTGCGCCTCGTAGATCCGCGGGGCCGTGGCCGCGCGCCGGAAACGCGGGTGGCGCCAGTGATAGGGCTTGGCGGGATGCCAGACCTGGGCGGCGAATATTTTCGTCCGGTCATCCTGGACGACGCGCCGCACGTAGGCCGGAAGGCGTTCTCCGGAACCGCCCTCCCAGTGCACCCGCAATTTGAACAGATCGCCATGCCGGAGGGCATCGGCGGAGAGGATGAGTTCCCACACGCCGGAGTCCTTGCGCGTGTAGCGAAAGGCCGGCGAGGACTGCCAGTTGTTAAACGCGCCGAGGAGATCGATGGCGGTGGCATGGGGTGCCCATTCGCGCAAGATCCAGGATTGGTTGTGGAAATGAAGGCCGAAATACTCATGCCCGGACGCGAAATCGGCCATCGGCATCCGCCCGCCGGTCAGTCGAAGCTCGGTTTCATCCGCTTTCCGCATGCGGCGCCGGATGACGTCGACATGGGGTTTCAGATAGGGATCGCACCGGATGATGTCCGGTTCGCTCGGAACCTCATGAGTGGATGTCCCTCCGGCCATGGTTGCTCCCGGCGTGATTTCAGATTTTCGATACTTCGAACGTGCGCGACTGATTGTCGCCGCCGCGTGTCAACCGAACGGTGATGATTCCATCGCTGTCGCAGCAGTAGGTCTCGGCGGTCTCGGTCGTGATGTCGTACCGGGATTCGATGTCGGTACGTTGCAGCGTCTGCGCCAACGCGAGAGCCGGATCGTAGGGGAAGAGTATCTCCGACCAGGGGCGGATTCCGGCCGCCGGGTTACCCTGGGCGTCAACCGTGGCGCATTCCAGATAACGCAGGTGACCGATGTTGTGCCGGGGGACGTAACGAACCTCCGCGGAAAGGGGAGGGGACCCCGGAGCGGGCAGGGGCAGGCCGGATTTGAAAACCGGATCGAACACTTCCCGGGTCCCATGCTCGGCCAGTCGGATCACTCCAAAATGGCGGGCGAATACATCGTGGACACGGACCGTTTCGGCGCTGAGAATGGCGGCGCCCATCGCGGTTGCGCTGAACGGTTTGTCGGTGGTGAACAGGCGCGCCTTCGGGAACCGCTTGGCGACCAATTTACCGACCAGCGGCAGGCGCGAGGATCCGCCCACCAGGTAGATGGCTTCCAGCGAGTCGGCGGTCACGTCGGGATAGTGGGCGCCCACCTTGTCGATCACCTCCGCCAGTTTGGCGACGGAGGGTTCAATCAGGGCGGTCAGGCGCTTCTCAAAGGCGGCCACCGTCACTTTGCAGGCGGGGCCGCTGAGGCCGATCTCCTCGGGGTCCAGGGTGAGGTTGCGCAGGTTTCCCGAACTGATCCGTTCCTTTTCGCGGCAGGCGTGCATCAGGAGGAGGGTACGCTGAAAATGGCTGAGCGCCTCGAAATCGAGCTTCAACGCTCCGGCGAACAGGCGGGCGAGAACGTCATCGAAATCATCCCCTCCGAGGTCCTCGATCCCGGCGGAGCCCAGCACGGTGTAGTCCGATCCATCGACCTTCACCACGGAGGCGTCGAACGTGCCTCCGCCCAGGTCAAAGACCGCCACCGATGTTTTCAACTGGTGCGCCTTGGCACGGTTGCCATGCACGAGGCGGTCGGCGAGTTCGATGGCTGCGGCGGAGGGCTCATTCACAGTTTGCAGGATCCGGAAGCCGACATCCGAAAAACTGGCGCGGGTGACATGACGTTGGGCGCCGTTGGCATGGGCCGGCCAGGTCAGGACGGCCTCGAGGGGTTCGTCGGCCGGGATCATCCCGGAATTCCGCACGGACGTCAGCAGGGCGGAGGCGAATTGCCGGAAGGTGTCGTGCACATCCAGTCCGCCGGGCACGATATTGCCGGCAAAACGGGCGCCGTCGACGTAATCGCGCAGCAACCTTTTGAGCGACCGGATGGGGACGAAACGAAGATCAGCCCCCGGTTCGGTCAGCGCCCGTTCCGCATCGGCGCCGAAACGCAGGCGTCCCGTCTCCACTTCGCACACCATGAGGGAGGGGAAGGATTCCCGGACCACGCGCCCGATGGAGGTCTCGGTGACATGGGGGACCAGCGGATAGCGTCCGCGGTCCGAACAGGCCACGACGGTGTTTGTGGTGCCGTAATCGATGCCGAGGCGCGCCATAATCACGCCCTCCGGTTGATCGCCACCAAGGCTCTGGAAACCACCAGCCCGCGTGACGTCCGGAAGCCGGGCCGGATCGCCTCCGCAATGATGGCGTCATCCAGTTTTTCATCCCTGACTTCGCGGGTGATGGCGTGAATCAGGGGATCGACGTGTTCGAGCCTTTCAGCCTCGAATTTGACCGCGCCGAGGTTGGCCAGCAGGGCGTCGATTTGTTCAGTGACGTTGCGTGCTCCACCCGGGAGGGCGGCTGAAGCGTGGCGGATGATCACCAATTCGCGGATGATCTCCTCGTTCTTCGCCTCGAACAGATAGCTGAGTACCCGGCGCAGGGCGTCGACTTCGTCCATGGTTCCCGACGCGATGGGCGACAGGCTCTTTTCGACGGCGGCGCGCAAGTCGGCCATGTCCGCGCGCAATGATTCGATGGTAGCGGCGCTTCCGCTTGCGGCGGGCCGGACGCTGACCGGTGCTGGTACGGGCACTGGGCGGGCTGCCGGAACCGGCTTGGAGGTGGTTTTCGGGGCGGCCTTGACCCTGGTTCGGGTAACGATCGCTTTTACTGACTTTGCCGTTGTTTTTTTACTTTTGATAGCCTTCATGTGTTTCTCCCAACAATAACGTTTTTCGTATGTGGGCGACTAGACTAGGGCGGTTTGGTGGAGAATCAAGCCTCAAATCATGTGGGATCCACGACTGGATCGTCGTTCTTGCAGCGGGGACAGTGCGGGGTACGGCCTTCTTTTTCTTGTTACTGAACATTAGTTCAGTTATTATTCCCTGTCGTGAAAGGAGGGTAGGGTTATGCCTAGAGTCATGGATGTGGGCGGACATGTTGCCAAGTTGCGGACATTCTGGCGCCGGGAGAGGCGGCTGCCCGCATATGGCGAAATGTTGGGTTTGTTCGGGTATCAGTCCAAAAATGCGGTTTTCGGGGCCTTGAGGAAACTGGAGGAGCTCGGGTTCCTGGAGCGGAAGAACGGGCGGACGGTCGCCACGGGGCGATTGACGGGTGGGCTACGGCTGCTGGGTGCCGTCCAGGCCGGGTTTCCCTCTCCGGCCGAGGAGGAGTTGGCCGACACCCTCAGTCTTGATGACCTCCTGATCCGCCGGCCGGAGGCGACCTTCATGCTGACCGTGCAGGGTGATTCCATGATAGCCGCCGGGATCATGCCGGGCGACCTGGTCCTCGTCGAGAAGGGTAGCACCCCGAAACCCAATGATATTGTGGTGGCCCAGGTGGATGACGAGTGGACCCTCAAGTATTACATGAAGGACGGCGATGGGGTGCGCCTGGACCCCGCCAATCCCAACTACCAGTCCATCCGCCCGAAAAGATCGTTGTTTATTGGCGGTATCGTGAAAGCCGTGATCCGGAAGTATGGCTGATCATGTCGGAGTTTCCCTTTGCCCTGCAGTCCTATCCCCGTGCCATCATGCATTTCGATGGCGATGCCTTCTTTGCCGCCGTCGAACAGTCCATTCATCCCCACCTGAAAGGCAAGCCGGTGGTGACCGGGAAGGAGCGGGGTATCATTGCCTGTGCCAGTTATGAGGCCAAGGCGCTGGGGATCGCCCGCGGGTTGTCCCTGCACGAGGCGGTCCGGCTGTGCCCCGGCTTGAAGGTGCTGCCCAACGATTACGAGACCTACAGCCTTTTCTCCAAGCGGATGTTCGACATTGCCCGGCGCTACACGCCCATGGGGGGGGCAGGGGGCAAGGCGGCCCTGCTCTATTTTCACGGCGGCGGCTTCGTGGTCGGCGATTTGGATACCCATGACGCTCAATGCCGGATCATGGCGCTGGCGAGCGGCTCGGTGGTGGTGGCGGTGGATTACCGCTTGGGGCCGGAGAATCCCTATCCCGCCGCCATTCTTGACGGCC
>JBAXWO010000006.1:0-19392 GCA_037128375.1 bacterium | reverse complement strand
AGGTGGATGCACAGTACCGGCGGGGTATCATTACCGACGGCGAGCGCTATAACAAGATCGTCGACATCTGGACCCAGGCCACGGAGGAAACCTCCACCGCGATGTACCGTGCCATCGAGGAGAATGTGGGGAGCGACGAGTCCAACCCGATCTTCATGATGGTGGATTCCAAGGCCCGCGGCAGCCGCCAGCAGATTCGCCAGCTTGCCGGCATGCGTGGTTTGATGTCGAAACCGTCCGGCGAAATCATTGAGCGCCCGATCGTTTCCAACTTCCGTGAGGGGTTGAGCGTTCTGGAATATTTCATCAGTACTCACGGAGCGCGAAAGGGATTTTCCGATACGGCGCTTAAAACCGCCGATGCCGGGTATCTGACCCGCAAGCTGGTGGACGTATCGCAGGATGTGCGAATCATCGAGCAGGACTGCAATACGCTCAACGGCATTGAGGTGAAGGCGATCGGCGAGGGGGATGATAGTCTGGTTTCCCTCCGTGACCGCATCATCGGCCGAACCGCTTTGAACGATATTCTTAATCCGCTGACACGCGAAGTCATCGTCACGGCGGGCACCATCATTGACGAGGCTCTGGCCGATGCGGTGATGCTGGCGGATGTCGAGAAGGTCCGGATTCGCAGTGTATTGACCTGCGAATCGCGGCGTGGCACCTGCGCCAAGTGTTACGGTCGCGATTTGGCGACCGGTCGCGCGGTGGAAATCGGTTGTGCGGTGGGGATCATCGCCGCCCAGTCCATCGGTGAGCCCGGAACCCAGTTGACGATGCGGACCTTCCATATCGGCGGAACCGCGAGTTCGGTGTTTAAGCAGCCCCATGTCATCTCAAAGCACGACGGCGTGGTGCAATACACCAATCTTCGCGTGGTGCTGAATGAAGCGGGAACGTGGGTCGTTCTCAACAAGAATGGCTCGGTGGGATTGTTCGACGATGCCGGTCGTGAAGTGGAGCGCCACTCGATGGCGACCGGTGCGGTTATCTCCGTGGCGGATGGCGGACGTGTGAAGAAGGGGCAGAGCTTTGTGGAATGGGATCCCTATAGCGTTCCGATTCTGGCGGAGCAGGCGGGAACGATTCACTTCCGCGGCTTCATCGAGAATGTGACGGTCAAGAAGGATGTCGATCAGTCGACCGGATTGATGGGGACCGTCGTTCTGGAGCATAAGGAAGATCTGCATCCCCAGATTGTGGTCGCCAGCGGACACGATGAAGCGCCCATGGCCTACAACATTCCGGCCGGCGCGCACGTGATGGTCAAAGATGGCAAGAAGGTTGCCGCCGGTGAGGTTCTGGCCAAGACGCCGCGGAAGGAATCGAAGACGAAAGATATCACCGGGGGTCTGCCGCGGGTGGCGGAGCTGTTCGAGGCGCGGCGTCCGAAGGATGCGGCCGAGATTGCCAAGATCGACGGGCTCGTGGATTTCGGCCCGAACCAGCGTGGCCGCCGTTGCCTGATCATTCGCGACACTGTCACGGGTGACGAGGAGCAACATCTGATCCCCATGGGCAAGCATATTGTTGTCTACAAGGGCGACTACGTCCAGAAGGGGCAGCAGTTGACGGAGGGTCCGATCGTTCCGCAGGAGATTCTGGAGATATGCGGCCCGCAGGAGTTGCAGGAGTACCTGGTCAATCAGGTTCAGGAAGTCTACCGACTGCAGGGCGTCGAGATTAACGACAAGCACATCGAGGTGATTGTGCGTCAGATGCTCCGCAAAGTGCGCATCACGGATCCGGGCGATACGGATTTCCTCTGGGGCGAGCAGGTCGAGAAGCAGACGTTCCAGGAAATTAACGTGAAGGCGGCGGCCGAGGGCAAGCGCCCGGCCGAGGCCTCCCCGGCCCTGTTGGGTATCACCAAGGCGGCGCTCGAGACCGAGAGTTTCATCTCGGCGGCCTCCTTCCAGGATACGACGCGCGTGCTGACCGAAGCGGCGACTCTGGGCCGTATCGACACCCTTTACGGGTTCAAGGAAAATGTCATCATGGGACATCTTATACCCGGTGGTACAGGGTTCCCGATGTTCAGGAATATCAAACTGGTGCCTCTTGCCGAGCCGATTCCCGAGGAGGACATGCGGCAGGAGAGTGAGGCGGAAAAGAAATTTCAGGAACTTATTGGATAATACTCTTGACAGATCCTTGCTGTTTTTGGCAGGGTCGTCCGCTTTGCGTGTGGAAGGGATAATTAATGCCTACGATCAATCAACTGGTGAAGTACGGGCGGAAGCGCGTTCCGTACAAAAGTAAGTCGCCCGCTCTGAAGAGTTGCCCGCAACGGCGGGGCGTATGCTTGTCGGTCAAGACTCAGACTCCCAAAAAACCGAACTCGGCCCTGCGGAAAGTGGCCCGTGTTCGCCTCACCAATGGCGAGGAAGTCACCGCTTATATTCCGGGTGAGGGTCACAATCTTCAGGAACATAGCGTCGTGCTGGTGCGCGGCGGTCGTGTGAAGGATTTGCCCGGTGTCCGCTATCACATCGTTCGTGGTACGTTGGATACTTTGGGCGTGGATGGACGGCGCCGGGGCCGTTCAAAGTATGGCGTCAAAACACCTAAGCAGGCCTAGGACGGCGCAAGACCATGGGACGTAGACGTAGAGCAGAACGGCGCGGGATCGAATCAGATCCCAAGTATAACAGCCAACTTGTTGGCCGGTTAATCAACCACATGATGAAGGTGGGTAAGAAATCCGTTGCAGAGGGTATCGTTTACGGCGCCCTCGAAACGATCAAGGAGAAGCACGCTGACGGGGATCCCCTCGAGGTGCTGATCCGGGCGATCGACAACGTGAAGCCCAAAGTTGAAGTCAAGTCACGGCGCGTGGGTGGAGCGACCTATCAGGTCCCGGTGGAAGTGAGTTCCGACCGGCAGATGGCCCTTGCGATGCGGTGGTTGATTCAGTATGCGAAGACCCGTAAGGGGGTTCCCATGCGGCGTGCGATTGCCCAGGAAATCCTGGACGCCTATGCCGA
This sequence comes from bacterium, assembly GCA_037128375.1. Lineage (GTDB taxonomy): Bacteria > Verrucomicrobiota > Kiritimatiellia > CAIKKV01 > CAITUY01 > CAMBRF01. Next base: position 16,402 of record JBAXWO010000006.1, on the reverse strand, counting down.
GCAGGGGAATGCCATCAAGAAGCGTGAGGATACTCACAAGATGGCCCAGGCGAACAAGGCGTTCGCTCATTATAGGTGGTAGTAAGAGAGAGTCGCGTTCGCCCCTCCGTAAGGCAGGGGCGCGTGATTATGTTTTTGGCAGATACAAATGGAATCGGTTTTGGAACAGAGTGCAAAAGGCAATCGGTCGGGCGAGGCGCGTCAACGCGAGGCCCCGGACCGTGCCCGGCCCTTGGCGGCCGTTCGCAATATTGGGGTGATTGCCCACATTGACGCGGGCAAGACCACCACGAGCGAACGCATTCTGTTCTATGCCGGCCGCGTTCATCGTATGGGTGAGGTGCACGAGGGCACGGCCACGATGGACTTCATGCCGCAGGAGCAGGAGCGCGGGATCACCATTACCAGCGCGGCTACCACGTGTTTCTGGCGTGATCATCAGATCAACCTCATTGATACCCCGGGGCACGTCGATTTCACGGTTGAGGTGGAACGCTCCCTGCGCGTGCTTGATGGTGCTGTGGTGGTGTTTTGCGGGGTGGGCGGGGTTCAGCCCCAGTCGGAGACGGTGTGGCACCAGGCGGATCGATATCACGTTCCCCGCATTGCTTTTGTGAACAAGATGGATCGTATGGGGGCTGATTTCTCGGCCGTCGTCAGCCAGATGCGGATCAAGCTTGGGGCTGTACCGGTGCCGATTCAGATCCCCTGGGGGCGCGAGGAGCATTTTCGCGGAATATTGGATCTGGTTAGCATGGAGGCGCTTTCCTTCGACGAGTCGTCGTTGGGTGTCAAGGTCGTCTCGGGCCCCATCCCTGCTGAGTTTGGCGCGGAAGCCGAGAAGGCGCGGGCGGCGATGATTGAGCTTCTGGCGGAGTGCGACGAGGGCGTTCTTGCCGCCTACCTCGAGAATGCCGATGTTTCCCCGTCCGTCCTGAAAGAAGGACTGCGACGCGCCACCGTGGCGCGGGCTGTGACGCCTGTTCTGTGCGGTGCTTCCCTGCGGAACAAGGGTGTGCAGCAGTTGCTGGATGCCGTGGTTGATTACCTGCCCTCGCCCGTGGACGTTCCCCCCATGAAGGGTGAGCATCCCAAGACCCGCGAGACAATTATCCGCGAGGCTGATGATTTTGCCCCGCTCAGCGCTCTGGTTTTCAAGCTGATCAACGACCCCTATATGGGAAGACTGGCCTTCGTGAGAGTCTACTCCGGGCAGTTGAAGAAGGGGCAGAACGTTTTCAATACCCGGACCCGCAAACGTGAGCGGGTCATGAAACTCGTCCTTTTGCACGCGAACGATCGTACGGAGGTGGAGGTTATTCACGCCGGCGAGATCGGGGCGGTGGTGGGGCTCAAGCAGGCCACCACGGGCGATACCCTTTGCGCGGAAAACATGCCGGTGGAGTTGGAGCGCATCCGGTTTCCCGAGCCGGTCATTTCCATGGCGATCGAGCCAAAATCCCAGGCGGATCGGGACAAACTCAATGAGGCGCTTGCCGCTTTGGCCGCGGAAGATCCCACCTGCGTGGTTTCGGTGGACAAGGACACGGGGCAGACCCTGTTGAGTGGAATGGGCGAGTTGCATCTGGATATTTTGAAGGATCGCATGTTCCGGGAGTACAAGGTGCAGGCGAATGCAGGCCGTCCCACGGTGGCCTACCGGGAAACCATCCTGGCGGCCGGTCGGGGCGAGCACCGGTTCGAACGGGATATTGGCGGTCAGCGCCAGTTTGCCGAAATCGTTCTTGAAGTTGAGGCGTCCGCTCGTGGCGCCGGAAATGCGATCGAGTTCGACGTTCCGGCGGGGCGTCTGCCCTCCGAGTTTCGACCGGCGGTTGAGGACGGCATCCGGGATGGCTTGATGACCGGCATCCTGGCCAACTATGCGCTGACGGATGTGAAGGTGCGCGTGGTGGGTGCTGCTTATCACGAGCAGGAGTCCACCGATGTGGCCTTTAGAACAGCGGCGGTCATGGCCTTGCGGGTAGCGGCCCGGGCGGCGCGACCCGCCATCCTCGAGCCGATCATGACGGTCGAGATCATTCTCCCTGCGGAACATTTGGGAGACGTGCTCAACGATGTGAGTTCGCGTCGGGGACACGTGCAGGATATGGTGAGCAAGGAGACGGTGCAGGTTATTCACGCCCGGGTTCCTTTGGCGGAACTGTTTGGGTATTCAACCGCCATACGGTCGCTGACCAAGGGGCGGGCGAGTTATACGATGGAGCCGGCATGTTTTGATGTGGTGCCGGAGGCAATACAGCAGAAACTTTTGGAACGGTGAGTGGTACGATGGAAAAGCAACGCATACGTATTCGTTTGAAAGCCTACGACTCTCGCGTGTTGGATCAATCCGTGACGGATATCGTGGAGACGGCAAAACGGACTGGCGCCCGTGTCGTGGGGCCGATCCCGATGCCGACCCGGATTGAGAGCTACAGCGTCAACCGTAGTGTGCACGCGGACAAGAAGTCGATGGAACAGTTCGAGGTTCGCACGCATAAGAGGTTGTTGGACATAGTGGAACCGACGGCAAAAACGGTGGATGAGTTGAAGAAGCTCAACATGCCGGCTGGTGTGGATATAACCATCAAGATTTGATTGGGTGGCCATGCAAGGGATACTTGGTAAAAAAATCGGTATGACGCGGGTGTTCGGCGACGATGGTCGCCAGTTTCCCGTGACCGTGATTGAAGCGGGGCCTTGTGTTGTGGTACAGCGCAAGACCAAGGCACGGGACGGGTACGACGCACTGAAACTGGGCTTCGACGAGATAAAGCCGTCCCGGGCGTGCAAGCCGCATGCCGGCCAGTTCAAGGCGGCGAATGTCGCTCCTCAGCGTTTCCTTCTTGAGTTCGATCTGGAACAGGGAGAGGAGTACAAGGCGGGAGACACCATCACGGCGGCCATGTTTGATGGCGTCGACTACGTGGATGTGAGCGGTGTCAGCAAGGGACGTGGCTTTCAGGGCGTGGTGAAACGCTACCGGATGTCCGGTGGCCCGATGACCCACGGCGGTCATTCGAAGCGGCGTGTCGGCTCGATCGGTTGCCGGTCGTTTCCTGGTCGGGTTCACAAGGGGAAGCGCATGCCCGGGCACATGGGTAATGTAGAGGTCACAACGCAGAATCTGAAGGTTGTGCAGTTGCGCGCGACGGATAATCTTCTCCTGGTGGGGGGGGCTGTCCCCGGTCCGGTGGGGGCCATGGTGGTCGTGCGTAAAGCGTTGAAGAAGACGAAGGCTGGGAAGGCGAAATGAGCAAGCTGGCAGTCCACGACATGAAAGGTGCCGCGTTGGCGGAAATGGATTTCCCCGACGGGTTATTGACGAAGAAGGGGCAGCAGGCCGTTCACGATGTGGTGGTCGCTTACCAGGCCGGGTTACGCGCCGGTACGGCGTCCACATTGGGAAAAGGGGCTGTGGCCGGCAGCGGCAAGAAGCCGTGGCGGCAAAAGGGGACCGGTCGGGCCCGTGCGGGTTATCGACAGTCTCCGGTGTGGCGCGGCGGTGGTGTGGCGCATGGCCCCCATCCGCGAAGCTATGCGAAAAAGATTCCCTTGAAAGTAGCGCGGTTGGCATTCCGGAGCGCCTTCAGTGATCTGATCCGTGAAGGGCGCGTGCGCATCCTGGATCAAATCGCGATGACCGAGCCCAAGACCAAGGCGGCGACCGGGTTGCTGAAATCGTTGGGGGTTGACCAGAACGTCCTGATCCTGGTTGATAAGCTTGACCAGAACCTGCTATGCGCCGTTCGTAATCTTCAAAACGTGGAAGCGACGACCGCCCAGAGCGTCTGCACCTATCAACTGGTGCGGTATCCGGTGGTCCTCATTACGCGTTCGGCCTTGGAAGTGATCCAGGCGCGATTGGCGGACGGGACGGGGAGGAATTCATGAACAACGCTCTTTCAGCCATCAAGGCCCTGCACATTACCGAAAAGGGAACGCAGATGGCCGGCCAGAACAAGTATCTGTTCAAGGTGGATACGACGGCCAACAAGCTTGAGATCAAGCAGGCCGTGGAGGACTTTTTCAAGGTTAAGGTTGTCAAAGTCAACACCATGAACTACACCGGCAAAAAACGCCGGGAACGGACCCTGCACTACGGTAAGAAGCCCGACTGGAAGCGGGCGGTAGTGACCCTCAGGGCCGGCGATAAGATCGATCTTGAATAGGGACCCGGCACATGGCTCTTAAATCATTCAAACCCACAACGCCCAGCCTGCGATCCACGCAACTGTCGGCGTTCGACGAGATTACCAAGGTTAAGCCCGAGCGGTCGTTGCTGGCCTCGAAGAAGTCGCAGGCCGGTCGCAATTCGGCGGGTCGGATTTCCATTCGGCATCGCGGTGGTGGGCATAAGCGACAGTTGCGGATTGTGGATTTCAAGCGCGACAAAACAGGGATTCCGGCGAAAGTGGCGGCGATCGAATATGACCCGAACCGCTCGGCTCGTCTCGCTTTGCTGAACTACGTTGACGGCGAAAAGCGCTACATCCTGGCGCCCATGGGGCTTGCGGTCGGGGCGATACTTATGTCCGGGGCAGAGGCGGAGCCGGAAGTCGGGAATGCCCTGCCGCTGGCGAAGATACCGCTGGGCCTCCCGATCCATAACATCGAGTTGACGGTGGGGGGCGGCGGGAAGCTTGCCCGGAGTGCCGGACAGACAGCCCAGTTGATGTCTCGCGAGGGAAGTTTCGCGAATGTTAAGCTTCCCTCGGGGGAGATCAGGATGATCAATGTCAAATGTCTGGCGACGATCGGCCAGGTGGGCAATCCTGATCATGATAGCGTCAAATTGGGCAAGGCCGGGCGCAAGCGCTGGCTGGGAATTCGTCCGACCGTTCGCGGTGTGGCGATGAACCCGGTGGATCATCCCATGGGTGGTGGCGAGGGACGCACCTCCGGCGGTGGCCATCCTGTCACGCCGTGGGGTCATCTTACCAAGGGCAAGAAGACGCGTCATAAGAGGAAGTCATCCAGCAAATTCATTGTCAGGCGGAGAAAGTAAGCCATGGGCCGTTCACTTAAAAAAGGGCCGTTTGTCGAAGAGAAGCTTCTTCAGCGCGTGGAGAAGATGAATCGCGCGGGCGAGAAGCGTGTTGTCAAGACGTGGTCGCGCCGTTCCATGATTGTGCCCGAGTTTGTGGGGCACACTTTGGCGGTGCACAACGGCAAGCAGCATATTCCTGTGTATATTACGGAGCACATGGTGGGGCATCGGCTTGGCGAATTCGCGCCGACCCGCATTTTCCGTAAGCACGGCACGCACACCGACAAGACGGTTGCGAAGTAGGTCGTATGAGGCCTGACATTCAAGCCAAACTCGGTCGCGCGAGACGGGGGTGGCTGGGTGGATGGGTCCTGATGGGATTGGTTGTGAGTCCGGTGGCGCGCGGTGGCGGAGCGGACGCGGACACGCTGGAGGTTGAGCGGCTCCGGCGGCAGGTTGAATACCTGTCGGATACGCTGGCGGCGGTCCGGTCGGAAAGCGACGCCTTGAAGGCGGGACTGGATCGGAAGAGATTTGATGAGGCCGGCGGAACCGGCGGTGAATCGGTGCTGGATCGGGTTGAAGGTCGGGGCAGGGAATATAAGATTCTTGAAGTTAATGAAGAGCTGGGCATGGCTGTCTTGAATGCGGGACGCCGGCAGGGGATCCGGCCGGGGTTGCAGTTCGCAGTGATGCGCGGGGATAAGTCTATAGCCACGTTAAGGGTTATCGACGTCCGTCCGACGATAGCCGGGGCGGTCCTGCTGAATCGGTACGGAGAGGATCCCAAGGCTCAGGATCGGGCGGTGCTGGTGACCGGAATCCGCGAGTAGGAGCGAAGGTAATGGAAGTCAAAGCGAAATCAAAATATGTGCGGATAGCGCCCCGCAAGGCGCACAACATGGCGCGTCTGATTCAGGGGATGCCGGTGGGCGAGGCCATTAAAACGGTTCAATTCAGTGAACGCAAGGCGTCGCGTGAGTTGGAGAAGACTTTGCGATCGGCGGTTGCCAATGCCGAGAATAATGCGAAGCTGTCGGCCGATGATTTAAAGGTGAAGGAAGCCACGATTAATGAGGGGCCTGCGATGAAGCGGTTTTGGCCCAGGGCACGTGGTATGGTGAGCAAGATCCGTAAGCGGACGAGCCACATAACAATTGTATTGACGGACGAGAAGTAGCCGGCTAGCGGCCGGGAGTCGGGAAAGGAGCGGCGTTTTGGGACAGAAAATCAATCCTATTGGACTGAGGATTGCAGTCAGCAAGGAATGGAAATCCCGTTGGTTTGCCGACAAGAAGACCTTCGGAACCCTGCTGAACGAGGATCTGAAGATCCGTGATCTGGTAAAGAAGCGGCTTGAAGCGGCGGCGGTGGCCGATATCATGGTCGAGCGTTATGCGAACCGTGTCCGTGTGACCATCAGCACGGCAAGGCCGGGCATCGTGATCGGGCGCAAGGGGCAGGATCTCGATCGTGTGCGGGACGAAATCGCGAAGCTGACCGGCAAGGAAATCTACCTGGAGATCAAGGAAATTCGCAGTCCGGATACCAATGCGCAGTTGGTGGCCGAAAGCATTGCCGTGCAGATGGAACGGCGGGTTTCGTTCCGTCGGGCCATGAAGCGGGCGATCAAGATGGCGATGGAACTCGGGGTGAAGGGAATTCGAATCAAGGTTGCCGGTCGACTGGGCGGCGCCGAGATTGCCCGGACGGAGGGGTACAAGGAGGGGACGATTCCCCTGCACACGCTTCGGGCGAACATTGATTACGGGTTTGCGGAAGCCCGGACGACGGCCGGAAAGATCGGCGTGAAGACCTGGATTTGCAAGGAAAAAGAAGAGCCTGAAAAGGCAGTGAGGGGACGAGCCAATGCCTCTTATGCCTAAAAGGGTGAAGCACCGGATGGTGCAGCGCGGGAGCCGCAAGGGCACGGCCCAGACGGGTAACACGCTGGCATTCGGTGAATACGGACTGAAGGCTCTGGATCGGGCCTGGGTCAAGGCCAACCAGATCGAGGCTTGTCGTGTGGCGATGAATCGCAACATGAAGCGCCGCGGAAAAGTCTGGTTGCGCATTTTCCCGGACAAACCCGTGAGCAAAAAGCCGTTGGAGACCCGGCAGGGGAAGGGAAAAGGCGCCCCTGAATTCTGGGTGGCGGTGATTTTGCCCGGGAGGATGCTGTTCGAAGTCGACGGCGTCACTGAGCAGTTGGCTCGGGAATCTTTACGTCTGGCGGCGTCGAAACTGCCGATCCGGACGATGTTTGTTAAACGGCACCACTGAGCGGGCCACTAAACAGGGAAAGCGGTGAGCCATGAAGGCCGCGAAGTTGAAAGAGCTTAGCAAAGAGGAACTTGTCCAGCAGTGTGTGGACATGCAAAAGGAGCTGCGCACGCTGAACATTCGTAAATCGGCGGGTCAGGTCGAACAGCCGTCGCGGATTCGCAGTCTGCGGCGGGATATCGCCCGGGCTCAAACGGTGATGAGAGAACAGCGCAGCCAGCAGGGTTGATGACTATGGCAGACACGGAAAACATGCGGGGACTTCGCAAGGAGCGGACGGGCGTTGTGCTCAGCGCTGCGATGAATAAAACCATCGTGGTCCAGGTGGAGCGCAAGGTGCGGCATCCGCTCTACGGGAAAGAGATGCGCCAGATCCATAAATTCTACGCGCATGACGAAGACAACACGGCGAAAACCGGCGACAAGGTCCTGATCTCCGAGACGCGGCCGCTCAGCAAGCTGAAGCGGTGGCGCCTGGTCAGGATTCTGGAAGCGGCAAAGGGCCAAGCAGCTGGGTGAGCAACCATGATTCAGACAGAAACAAACCTCGAAGTTGCTGACAATACGGGGGCCCGGCGGGCGAAGTGCTTCCGGATTCTCGGGCAGCGCAAACAGTACGCCCATATTGGGGATGTTATCCGGGTGGCGATTCAGGAAGCGCAGCCGACCGGGATGGTCAAGAAGGGGCAGGTCTGTCGCGGAATTGTCGTGCGCACCGCCGAAGCCATCCGCCGTGCGGATGGTTCCGTGGTGCGATTCGACACGAACGCTGTGGTGCTTGTCGATGAAAAGCTAAATCCGTTGGGGACCCGGATTTTCGGCCCGGTGGCGCGTGAGCTACGGGAGAAGAATTACATGAAGATCGTCTCTTTGGCACCCGAGGTGATCTGAGAAGGAATAGGCATGAAGATCCGACGAAATGATATCGTGGTGGTTCTCCGTGGGCGGGACCAGGGCAAACAGGGAAAAGTCCTGCAGGTCCTGGTGGACCAGCGCCGGGTGACGGTTGAGGGAGTGAATCTGGTGACTAAGCATGTGCGCAAGTCCCAGGACAATCCCCAGGGCGGGATTATCAAGAAGGAAGCGCCCCTTGCGGTCGCGAACATCAAACTCTTCTGTGCCCAGTGCAAGAAGGGGGTACAGGTCACGCGAGTGCTGGACGGCAAGAAACGTGTGCGCAAGTGCAAGGGATGCGGGCAGACATTCGACTCTTAAGGTGTGGATTATGACCGGACTCAAGGAAAAGTATAAAACAGAAATTGTCCCTGCGTTGATGAAGTCGCTGGCGTGTAAGAACGTCATGGAGGTCCCTCGACTCCAGAAGGTGACGATCAACATGGGTTTCAATTCTACGGTGGACAAGGATACCATCAAGGCGATTGCCGGCGATCTTGCGGCGATTTCAGGCCAGCGGCCGGTGATCACCAAGGCGCGCAAGAGCATCTCGAATTTCAAGCTTCGCAAGGGCATGCCTGTAGGGGCGAAGGTTACCTTGCGGGGTGACCGGATGTACGAATTCATGCTCCGCCTGATTCACGCGGCGATGCCGCGTATACGCGACTTCCGCGGATTGCCTGTAAAGGGGTTCGACGGAAGGGGAAGCTACACTTTTGGCCTGCAAGAACAGACGATTTTTCCGGAGATCGATCCGGACAGCGTCAAGAAGGTGCAGGGCATGAACGTGACGATCGTCACATCGGCGACAACGGACAGTCGAGCGCGCGAACTGCTCACGCTGCTCGGGGTCCCGTTCGCCAAGTCGCATAAGTAGTTCACGGCAGGGAGGATGGAGTTTTGGCCAAGATATCACAGGAAGTCAAAGCTAGCCGCGTGCCCAAGTTTAGCACGCGCCGCTACAATCGCTGCAAGCGCTGCGGGCGACGACATGCTTTTATGCGCAAGTTTCAGGTATGCCGTATTTGCTTCAGGGAACTGTCGTCCAATGGGTTGATCCCGGGAGTGGTCAAGGCTAGCTGGTGAAATGGAGAGCTTATGAGTTTGTCGGATCCAATCAGTGACATGTTGAACCGCATCCGGAATGCGTCCGGGGCGGGCTTGAAGGTGGCGGAGATCACGCATTCGAAGATGAAGTGCGAGATTGCGGCCATCTTGAAGAGTGAAGGTTTTATCCGTGCGGTTTCGATCGATGGGGAAGGCACCAAGAGGGTGATTAACCTGGTCCTGAAATACGACGCGGAACGGAAGCCGACGATCAAGGGGTTGCGGCGGATCAGCAAGCCCGGGCTGCGGCGGTACGTGGGGTTCGATAAGATCCCGCGCGTACTGGGCGGTATGGGGGTAGCCATTCTCAGTACGCCCCTTGGGATCATGACGGATAATGAAGCGCGTCAGCGGCGCGTTGGAGGAGAACTGCTCTGTCAGATCTGGTAGGAAAACAGGCTGTCCTCAGGGAAAGAGCAGCCCGCGGTGTTTTTCGGCGCGGGTGAAGAAGTGTTAAACAGGGGAATAGAATGTCAAGAATCGGCAAGAAACCGGTAGCCATTCCATCCGGTGTCACCGTGCAGACGGACGGGGCGCGCGTCGCCGCGAAGGGACCGAAGGGTGAACTCGCGGTTGTGCTTCCTGCGACCATCAATGCGGCGCTTAAGGATGGCGCGGTCACGTTGGCCTGCTCGGAGGATACGGCGAAGGGGCGCAGCCTCCACGGATTGAGTCGTAGTCTCGTCGCCAACATGGTGTTGGGGGTCAGTCAGGGTTACTCCAAGGATTTGGAATTGCAGGGCGTTGGATTTCGCGCTGCCGTCCAGGGGGAGAAACTGACGATGACCATCGGGTACTCCTCCCCGATTGTTTTCGTGGCGCCTGCCGGTATCACGATTACCGTCAAGGACACGAACATGACTGTGAGCGGTCCCGACAAGCAAAAGGTGGGCGATACGGCCGCGCGTATCCGGTCTTATTATCCGCCTGAGCCTTACAAGGGAAAAGGTATTCGTTACAAGGGTGAACATGTGCGGCGTAAGGCCGGGAAGACGGTGGCCTAACGTATGAAGACGGTGGACAAGAAAGAAGGACGGCAACGGAGACATGCGCGTATCCGGCGTAAAATCACCGGCACGGCCCAACGGCCGCGGTTGTGTGTCATGGTGTCCAATAAACATATCTACGTTCAACTGGTCGACGATGAGAAAGCGGTGACGCTGGTCTCGGTCTCGTCGGCCGGGAAGGACGCTGTGGGGGACAAGAATGTCGCGGGTGCCACATTGATGGGACAGCGGCTGGCCGAATTGGCCAAGCAAACCGGGATTTCGGAGGTCGTTTTCGACCGTGGTGGTTACAAGTACCACGGGCGGGTGAAGGCGATTGCCGAGGCGGTTCGCGCAGCGGGCTTCAAATTTTAGACCCGGGAAGCTATGAAAGAAAACAGAGTAAAAAAAGATCGTGGCCCGAAGAGGGACGAGACATCGTCCGATGTCGAAGAGCGCGTCGTGTTTGTCAACCGCTGCGCCAAGGTGGTTAAGGGGGGGCGTCGCTTCAGTTTCAGTGCGATTGTCGTCGTGGGAAATCGCAAGGGAATGGTTGGCTACGGCTTCGGCAAGGCCAACGAGGTGGCGGATGCCATTCGCAAGGGTGGCGATGTCGCTCGCCGGAGCATGTTCCAGGTGACGCTCAAGGATCGCACCATTCCGCATGAAGTGATGGGACAGTGTGATGGCGGCTACGTCCTCCTGAAGCCGGCCTCGGCCGGTACCGGCGTGATTGCCGGGGGTGGAATGCGGCCGGTGTTGGAGCTTGCCGGAGTGCATGACATCCTGGCCAAATCGCTGGGTAGTAGCAACAAGGTTAACGTGGTCAAGGCGACGGTGAACGCGCTGGAACAGTTGAGGTCCCGCGAGGAAATCGCGGCGGCACGCAGCGCCTGATCGTTCGAGTCGCTCCACGGTGTGGGAATTACGTTATGAATCTGCATTCATTGAAGAATACGGTTGGTGCGCGTACAACGAGAAAACGATTGGGACGCGGCCAGGGCTCGGGCCTTGGCAAAACATCCGGCCGCGGGCACAAGGGTCAATACGCGCGTTCGGGGCATAAGCATAAGCCGGGATTCGAAGGCGGCCAGATGCGCCTGATCCGCCGAATTCCCAAGCGTGGCTTCACCAACATCAGCCGGCGGGAATACGTTCCGGTGAATGTCTCGGAGTTGGAGGCCTTTGACAGCGGCGCCGAGATCACTCCTGATTTGCTGATCGCCAGAGGATTGGCGAAGGGCGTCAAGGATGGGATCAAGATTCTGGGGACCGGGCCACTCGGCAAGAAGCTTACGGTGAAAGCCCATGCTTTCAGCGCCTCGGCGAAAGCCAAGATTGAGGCGGCCGGGGGTTCGTGCGAAGTGGTCAAGTAAGGGATAAAGAGAAGACGACATGCTTTCCGCGTTTACGAACAGCCTGAAGATCCCCGAACTGCGGACCCGGATTTTTTTCACCCTGGGCTTGATTTTTGTCTGCCGTCTGGTGGCCAATGTTCCGACACCGGGTGTGGATTCCGTGGCGCTGCAGCAGGTGATCGCGGATATTGAAAGCCGGTCCGGCGGCGGCTTTCTTGGGCTGATCGACATGTTCAGCGGCGGCGCCCTGCGCAACTGCGCGGTGGGTGCGCTGGGCATTATGCCTTACATCAGTTCTTCGATTATCCTGCAGTTGCTGACGGCCATCATTCCCTCCCTTGGTCGGTTGGCGCGCGAGGGGGATACGGGTCGGCAAAGGATTACCCAGTACGGCCGCTATCTGACGGTTCTGCTTTGCATTGTGCAGGGTTGGTTCATGGCGGTTACCCTGGAAAATCCGGAAGCCCTCGGAATCACCCGCCAGATTGTGCTGCACCCGGGTCTTGGGTTCCGCCTGATGACGGTGTTGACGATGACGACGGGCACGCTGTTCATCATGTGGCTCGGTGAGCAGATTACCCAGCGCGGCATTGGAAACGGTATTTCATTGATCATTACCGAAGGCATCATCAGCCGACTGCCGGCGGCCGCTTACGCGATTTATAACATGTTCAAGATCGCGGACGATGGATCGCGGCAGTTCTCGCCGTTTCATCTGGTGGGGCTTTTCGCCATGCTGTTCCTCGTGGTGGCAGGCACGATCGCCCTGACTCAGGCGCAGCGGAAGATTCCCATCCAGTATGCCAAGCGCGTCATGGGTCGCAAAGTCTATGGCGGCCAGAGTACTTACATGCCGCTCAGGATTAACTACTCCGGCGTCATGCCGATCATTTTTGCCCAGTCCATTCTGATGTTTCCCGCCATTCTGCTCCGGCGCATTCCGATGGGATTTGCACAACGGATGGCTGATGCCCTGACGATGGACACGGGGCTTTACATGGTGCTGTACGGGATCATGATTCTGTTTTTCTCTTACTTCTGGGTGGCCACCCAGTTTAATCCTGTTCAGATTGCCGACGATTTGAAGAAGTACGGCGGTTATGTCCCAGGAATCCGGCCGGGAAAACCCACGGCCGAGTTCCTGGACTCCACGATGACGCGCATCACCTTGGCGGGTGCGGTATTCCTGACGGTGATCGCCGTGATTCCCACCATCCTGAGCCGGCAGTTCAGTGTACCGTGGCTGGTGTCGTCCTTTTTTGGAGGGACGAGTCTCCTGATTATCGTGGGCGTTATGCTGGATACCATGCGGCAGATTGAATCTCATCTGCTGATGCGGCATTACGATGGATTCCTGCGCAAGGGGCGGTTGCGGAGCCGGAAATAGGGCCATTGCAGGTTGTCTTTGCCATGAGCATTAAGACTATAATTTTATTGGGAGCCCCCGGTGCGGGGAAGGGAACGATCGCGGAAGGCGTCCGGACCGCGAGCGCCTTCCTGCACGTTTCCACGGGCGACATGTTGCGCGAGGCGGTCAAGAGCGGGACGCCGGTCGGGCGGCAGGCTGAGGCCTACATGAAGCGGGGCGAGTTGGTTCCTGACGCGGTCATTCTCGGTATTGTTGAGGAGCGACTGGATCAGGGGGGGGCCGATGACGCCTACATGTTTGACGGCTTTCCCCGTACAATGGAGCAGGCGCGGCTGCTGGACGCTAGTCTTGGTCGCCGGAAAGCCTCGGTGAACAAAGTGTTTCTTCTGGACGCCCCCCGTGAACTTCTGATTTCACGGCTGACCGGACGGCGGGTCTGCCGCCAATGCGGGCAGAGTTACCACCTCATCAATATTCCCCCCAAAAAGGCCGGGGTATGCGATCTTTGCGCCGGCGAGTTATATCAGCGGGCGGACGATTGTGAGGCGACCATTTTGAACCGTCTGGAAGTGTATGCGCAGCAGACGGAGACACTGATTGCCTTTTACGAGAAGAAGGGCGTCCTGGTGCGCGTGAATGCTGCGCGGGCACGTCAGGAAACGGTTGCGGAAATTCTTCTCAAGGCGGGTCCGTTGGCGGCGACATGATCATCATCAAGACGCGCGACGAAATCCGGCAGATGCGCGAAAGTTGTCGGGTGGCGGCGCGGGTGAGGGATGAGTTGGCTCGTCAGGTGACCCCGGGGATGACGACGCGGGCGCTTGATCAGCAGGCGGCCCGGTTGATAGCGGCGATGGGTGGTAAGAGCGCTTTTTTGGGATACCGGGGGTATCCGGGAAATATTTGCCTGTCGATTGACGACGAGGTAGTGCATGGGATCCCGTCGGATCGGCGGATAGAGATGGGGCAGATAGTCAGCCTCGACGTAGGCGTAGTCTACGGAGGATTTGTTGGCGACACGGCCACCACGGTGATGGTGGGGGTGACGGACCCGGAGGTGGTGCGGCTGGTGAGGACGACCGAGCAGGCGCTGGTGGAGGGAATTGCCATGGCGCGGACGGGGAAGCGGTTGTCCGATATTTCCAGTGCGATCGAGAGGGCGGCGGTGCGGGCGGGGTTTTCAGTGGTGCGTGACTTTGTCGGGCACGGGATCGGTCGGAGTATGCATGAGGATCCGCAGATTCCGAATTTCGGGAAGCCGGGGCATGGGCCGAAGTTGAAGGTGGGGATGACGTTCGCGATCGAGCCCATGGTGAACATGGGGGGGGGCGCGGTGGAAGTCATGGCCGACGGGTGGACGGTGTTAACAGCCGACAGGAAGCCGTCGGCCCATTTTGAGCACACGGTGGCCATTGGGGAGGATGGGCCGGAAATCCTCACGGTGGCGGCGTGAGTTGTTTTTTTATGGACAGCGGGAGCGGCGATTGCTAACTTGGCCCGCTCTTTTTGGAATGGAGCTAGCGGATGAAGGTCAGAAGTTCAGTCAAGCGAATCTGTGAACAATGCAAGATTGTGCGCCGCAAGGGTGTGGTGCGGGTAATCTGCACGAATCAGCGCCACAAGCAGAGGCAAGGTTGAGGAGAATTTGGCATGCCCAGAATACTAGGTGTTGATATACCCGGAAAGAAGCGCATTGAGTATTCGCTGCGTTATCTCTACGGCATTGGACCGACGAATGCGAAGTTGGTGGTCGAGGAGGCCAAGATCGATCCGGCCAAGCGTGCCGACGATTTGACGGACGAGGAACTGGCGCGCATCATCAATGTGATTCAGAACAACTACAGGATCGAGGGCGATCTGCGGCGCGAGGTCGCGCAGAATATTCGGCGGTTGATCAGTATTGGAAGTTATCGTGGGATCCGGCACAAACGTGGATTGCCGGTTCGCGGGCAGCGGACCAGCACCAATGCGCGTACCCGGAAGGGACCGCGGCGGACGGTGGGTGCGGTGCGCGGCAAAGAAGCCCGTGCGGCCGTAAAGTAAGCGTTAGGAATGTCGGTTACCATAATCAAAGAGGTACGGGTTCGCAATGGCAGACGTGAAAGATATAGCTGAAGAGCAGGCTGGCGACAAGTCGGCGGCGAGCGCCGCGGCCCCGGTGGCGGGTGCGGGAGCTCCGGCGGCGGCCGATGGAGTCAAGGCGGCCGTCCGGCAGGTTAGGAGTCGTGGGGCACGGGCGGTGCCGTTTGGAATTGCCCACGTCCGGGCGACTTTCAATAACACCATTATTTGCATTACGGACGCCAAGGGCGGGGTGATTGCGTGGAGCACCTCCGGTCGTGCGGGCTTCAAGGGGTCGCGCAAGAGTACCGCGTTTGCCGCCAGTGTTGTCGCCCAGGAAGCGGCGCGACAGGCCGTGAGCAAGGGAATGCAGGAAGTGGAAGTGCGTGTGCAGGGGCCGGGAGCCGGACGGGAATCGGCGATTCGCGCCTTGCAGGCCTCCGGGCTGAATCTGACGGTGATCAAGGATATAACGCCGATGCCGCATAACGGCTGTCGTCCTCGCAAACGTCGGCGTGTGTAACGGCCGGCTCTTTTTTTGAACGAACAGGAGAATTCGAATGGGCAGATATACAGGACCAGCCTGTCGGCTGTGTCGCCGTGAAGGCATGAAGCTGTTTCTGAAAGGGGATCGCTGCCGGATGGCGAAGTGTCCCGTTGAAACGGGGCGTCCGGCTCCGGGGATGCATGGTGCGCGTCCCTCCAAGAAGACAACGGAGTACGGTCTGCAGTTGAGGGAGAAGCAGCGGCTGAGGCGTTTCTACGGTCTTCAGGAAGGCCAGTTTCATCTCTTCTACGAGCGCGCCCAGAGTAAGCGCGGCGTGACCGGTGAGATGCTGTTGCAACTGCTGGAAATGCGGCTCGACAATCTGGTGTACCGGCTTGGGTTTTCCACGTCCCGCCGGGCGGCCCGGCAGTTGGTCTTGCATGGGCATTTCACGGTGAACGGGCGTCGCGCCGATGTGCCCTCCATGGTGCTCAAGGTCGGCGATCGGATCGATACCAAGAGCCGCAAGCAAAGTCAGGACGCCGTCAAGCGGGCGGTCGATGTCGCGGGTCGCGAGCTCTCGTCCTGGTTATACGTGGACAAGGATGCTTTGCGGGGCGAGGTATTGAGGATTCCCACACGTGAGGAAATCGCGCCGTTTGTGAATGAACAGTTGATCGTTGAGTTGTACTCCAAGTAAGCCAGCGTGCCGTGCGGGCGGTGG
Organism: bacterium; assembly: GCA_037128375.1. Taxonomy (GTDB): domain Bacteria; phylum Verrucomicrobiota; class Kiritimatiellia; order CAIKKV01; family CAITUY01; genus CAMBRF01. The sequence continues at coordinate 140 of JBAXWO010000006.1, read as the reverse complement.
TAATTTTTTTCGGAAGGACTGAACCATGCCAATCAGACTGAGCAGATTCGAGATGCCGAAACGGCTGACCAAGGAAGAGGCCGGGGCCACGCTGACGTTTGCCCGGTTCATTGCCGAGCCGTTGGAGGTGGGATACGGGC
>JBAXWO010000599.1:0-2257 GCA_037128375.1 bacterium | reverse complement strand
ATCAGGCGGAGATCTGAAAGGACGGTTCTACCTAATGGTAGGTGGCGTCGTAAAACTGTATGTGAACGGGACGCTTCTGCATGAGGCTCGCTGGGGCAACTCCTTCACTGATGAAATCGACATCAGCCCCGGCGATACTGTAGTCGCGGAGTTAACTCAGCCGGGCGGCGCCTCCATGTTCAAACTTGCATTCCTAACCAGTGACCGTCGCTCTGTCGTGAATTTCCGCGCCTCTGATTTCAGGGACTTGGGTATCCAGCCAATTGCCGACCTGAAACCCGAGGCGATCAAGCGCGCCCAGGTTCGCGCGCAGAAACTGAAGGACAGCAATAAGGGAGGTTCCAAGGAAGTGTTACTCCCAGATGGTATCAAGGATAGATCAGACGCAGTTTGGGGCAGTAAAGTGAACTGTCTCTTGGGCGCAAGCATAGCAAAGGAGATGATTACGCCGATCCGGCAATGATGCCGAACCAAGTGCCGGAGGATACGGCTCGCAAGCTCGCCGATCCACAGCACTGACGTTCGGCAGAGGAACAAACGCGATGACGAGACCATGCGGAAGCAATGAAAGCGTGTCTCTAGTGTCTTGCGTATCATCAAAGGATATCGCCAATGAGTAAGCAGTATAGAAAGTTAAAGAGTGTAGCGATGGTGGCGATGGCATTATTGGGCAGTGGCCTGGTAACGGCGCAAGAACTGACCATCACGTCGTTTAAGGATGGCTATTTGTCCTGGACCAACATCAATCCCAATCTCTACTACACAATCGAGTACAAACCCAACCTGTCTGAAACCAGTCCGGCATGGGACGGTTCGCACCGTGTTTCTCAGGACGTAAAATCAACAAATGCCATCATCTCTGTGCCGGCGGGTTGCTTTTATCGCGTGGTGGGCAGTACGAATCCGATGCATACTCTCACACTCTCTCCGTCCAGCGTAACGATGGCGGCGGGGTATTACGCGGCGACAAACCTGGCGCAGGTGGATGCGGACCTTACGGCGGGGAACATCGCAACGAATGTGACGCTGTTCGGCATTGCAGGAACTTTGAGCACCAACAACGGCACCGTTTATGAGCGCATTGTCCGGTTGTCCGGCGAAATGAATTACGGAAATGTAGCCACCGGGACAACGAGATCCGCTACGTTGACGATTTGGAACGATGGTGATTGCGCTATGACGGTGTCAGGTGTCCAGTATTCAGATAACAGTTACAGCGGCCATTGTGCGGGCAAGGTGGCGGCGGGCGGGTCAACGAATGTCACGGTGACCTTTGCGCCACTGTTGGAGCAGGGTTATAGCGGAACTATCACGGTAAACAGTGATTATACCCGTGGAACCAATACGATGGCCTGCACGGGAACGGGAGTGGACACGCTCGTGCGTTATGTCGATAACGGAGACGGGACGGTGACGGATATCAGAACCGGGTTGATGTGGACGAAGGACGCAAATCACGGGTATATGGATTGGGCCTCCGCGGTGGCCTACTGCGACAATCTCGTCACAAATGGTTATAGCGATTGGCGATTACCATCAGTAGATCGTGTTGGTGGCACGGCAGCATTAGACACACTGTTCCGTGCAAACGGAAATCCATCCGGAACATGGGAGGGAACTTCAGGCACCCCATTCACAAGCGTCCAGTTGTCTTGGTACTGGTCGAGCACTACGTGGGCGGAACATCCGACTGGATGGGCGTGGCACGTGACCATGTACGATGGCATCGTGTCCCCTGAAGAAAAGATTGGATACTCGTCCTATGTGTGGCCCGTCCGTGGCGGACAATGAAGTGATGATTGTCGCCCGTTTCACAACTGAAACCACGAACCTCGCCGAACCAAGCAAATGCTGCCTATCGCACTCCGTGCTCAGGCAGATTTGCGCCGTTGGGGTGGTAGAGGAAGAAATGACAGACGATATCCTGAATAGGCTTCCAGCAGGATGGTTTCCTTCCGATCCAGAACGGGCATCCCTGCTGAAGGCCGAACTCGATCGGGAACTCCCGGCGGGGCACATCCTGTATGGTCAGGACGTCACGGTGATTGCACACCGAGAAGGCACGGACGACATCCTCTGTCGGCACACAAACACTCTTGGTCGTTACACCGTCATCCACCTCTCTTGGATTGGAAGGACCGAGATCAACAGCCAACATCCATGGGTTGAGGCTGATGGTGACTTCGCGGCGTTTCTGAAGTATGAAGAGGGTTACGGAATCAGATGAAGGGAGCCCCCCATCGGGATAGGGAGCCCC
>JBAXWO010000598.1:0-2258 GCA_037128375.1 bacterium | reverse complement strand
TCTTCTTCACTCCAGCGAAGCGGGTGGTAAATCCCGTCGCGCTACAGGTTGTGGTCACGCCAGTCAAATGGATACCCCAGTATCGAAAATGACTGGGCGGCAAAACAAGTTCAAATCCACGGATTTCCTAACAGTCTACAGCCTAAAAACCTTCAGCCTGCATCCTGTGGGATGCTAATGAACGGCTATCATAAACGAGTTGTTCAAGAACCTGAACCCGTACGAACCGCAGATTGACGAATAATGAGGTCCGAATCATGAAGGAGAGAACCTTTGATTTAGAGGCGCGCTTGATCGCGTTCGCGGTGCGTGTCATCCGCACAACGGAGTCGCTTCCTAAGACCCCAATACGGCGCTCGACGCGCTCTTGCAGGTGACCAACGGGTTGATTGCGATCTTCGTGGCGAGTTTAAAGACAACCGCGAAGGGACGGGATTGACTTCGTCATTCTGCGGTTCAGTATTCGTCAATCTGCTGTTCGATTGGGTTGCGGGTGTGAGCCAGCCTTAGCCCGACAAGCCGCTCCGCTTCATGCTGACTATGACCGGCGAGCCCCATCGTCGGGTCAGCCCGATACGGCGGCAGAGCCCTTCCATCGCCGCCGACAGGGGCTGGCACCGGAGCAGGCGATGCAGGACCAGGGGGAGGAAGAACTGGGGCACCCGGCTATCCGGGGCGAACCCGTACTTGCGAAACTCCGCCTCCACTTCGGCATGCCGGAAGGGACGCCACGGCCGGGTGTTGCCCTCCAGCTTCTTTTTGGCGCCGAACAAGGCTGGCGCCATGGCATGCAGTCCCTCATTGGCCGGGTAGTCCACCATGACCGACTTCCGCGCCACGCGGCAGAGTTCCTTGATCAGCACCGGCCAGGCGGCGCAATGCGTCAAAAGCCGGAACGAAATCGCCGTGTCGAAGGCGCCGTCGGGAAAGGGCAGTTCCATGACATTCCCGGTCACGAACCGGCAACGGCCGCTTTCCAATGCGTCGGCGATTCTCTGGCGGCAGGATTCCGCACTGCCCAGAACCGTCACAGCGTATCCCTGGCGGCAGAGCGGCCCGGCCAGTTGACCATGCCCGCCGCCGACATCGAGAATCGTGGTCTTGTCCGGAGCGGGTAACAGTGCCAGCGTGGCCCGTTCCTGCACGGTCAACATCCAGGCCCCCGTGGCGCCGGCGAACCGCGCGGCATACCCGTCGGACGAGGTTTCGATATCGGCCGTTTCCGGAAAGGATGTCGGCGCCGCTGGTTGTTGTTCACTCACGAGAATACCCACCCGTTTGTGGTTCGCCGGTGTCGTCTTTCGGATCAGGCAACGGCACGCACATGAACCTCTTCCGTCAGCCTACTGCCGATTTGATCCTCCGCCATCGCCAGATCGTAGTGGGACTGAAGATTGAGCCAGAATTGCGGTGAAATGCCGAAGTACCGGCCCAACCGCAAGGCTGTGTCAGCAGAAACGGCCCTCTTGCCATGCACGATTTCGTTGATTCGCCGTGGCGACACGCTGATGTCCTTAGCCAGTTTGTACTGACTGATCGCCATCGGGTTCAGGAACTCCTCGGACAGGACCTCTCCTGGGTGAATGGGTGTCATCTTCTTCGTCTTCATTCTCTTCACTCCTCAGTGGTAATCCACGACTTCCACGTCATACGCATCGCCGTCCTGCCAGCGAAAGCAAACGCGCCATTGCTGATTGATGCGCATGCTGTGCTGGCCCCTCCGTTTGCCGTGTAACGCCTCCAGTCGATTGGCTGGGGACACACGCAATGCGTTCAGGTCCGTTGCGGCATCGAGCATCCACAGTTTCCGCATCGCCACGCGTTGAATGTCCTTCGGCAGCCTCCGGGAGGTCTCCCGCCGGTAGACCTTTTCCGTTTCTTGGCACCGGAATGACCTTATCATGAGGAGTCTATTAACGCGCTACGGTATTATCGTCAAGCGTTATTATTGTCTTTCAGTAGCATCCCACAGAATCACAGAATTTATTCTGACTTCCGACTTCTGAATTCTGACTCCCGATCAGTTACGCTTCAAAAAGCTTTGCCGGACGGCGGCTGGGTTGTATAGGTATGGAAAGCGGCACAAACCCAATGGCCGCAGGGCAGCGGGCTCCCCAAAACAGGAGATACACGGTGGCAGAATCATTGAACAAGTGGCTGCTGGTCAACTACGCGGGCTATCCGTTCACCTCCAGCAGCCTGATGCCTGACAATGGGCTTGCCAATCTGGCGGGGGTCATCATCGCCCACGGCGGCGA
>JBAXWO010000597.1:0-2262 GCA_037128375.1 bacterium | reverse complement strand
CCTTCAGGTACGGCAGAATCCACCGCTCCATGTATTCCGGTTTGAAGAACGGGCCGGAGGATGCGCTGGAGATGTTCCGGGTGCTGCGTCAATGTTGCTTGCAGGAAGAACCAACTGTACACCAGGTGCCCCTCGTAGCCGGTCGTGTTGCCCTTCCAATCGAAGAACTCGGCCCCCTGGGTCGGCGCATTCACGATCCCGTTCTGGAAGCTGCCGCCGTTGGGAAAGACCGGCTGGCCCTGCCGGGCCAGCATCGCGGCCAGTTGCGGCTGAACCGCCGCGCCCTGCCCCAGCCGGAAATGCGCGTTGAGCCAATGAATCTGGTCGTTGACACAGCAACCGCCGTTCAGATACCGCTGGAACGTATCCGCCCCATCCTCCCGGCTCGGACAGCCATACTCCGCGCCGAAGGCGATGTTGCAGTCCGCCCGGCGGATCGGGGTCAGCGCACAGGGCAGACCCAGGTCCAGCCGCGAGAAACCCGACTCCTTGACCTTGCCCCGGATCGCCGCCAGGATCCGCTCGGCCTCCTTCGCGGGAACCAGCCCGTACGCGATGGGCAGGCCCATGATCCCCGGCGCCCAGTAGTCATGCCGCTTGCCATCGGCGCTGATCCACCAGGAGAGCAGTCCGGTGTCGGGACTGTGGAATGTCTGGAAGAAGGCCGTCTTCAGTTTCCCGGCCAGGTCGGCATAGCGCGCGGCCTTGTCGGCGCGCTTGAGGCGCTTTTCAAGGTCCGCCATGCAGCAGAACGCCCGGTAGGCGAGCGTGTTCATGTAAAGCTCCTTGTGACCGGAATTGATGGTGTCCCAACAGGTGGCGCCCCGGTCCTCCCTCCGGCAGAGCGTGTTCGCGTTGCCGCTGTGGGGCGACTCGATGATGCCGTCATGATCCGCGTCGTGCGCGGCCAGAGCCTCGGCCAACCGCTCAAGCTGGGCGATCCGGGACTCCGCCCACTTCAGATCACCGGACATTTCCGCGCAGGCCCACGAGGTGATCAGGATGCTGGAAGGGGCGTCGAGCATGTCGTAGTGGTTCTCGTACGCTTCTATCGCGCCGGAAGCGTTGATGTGGTGATCGAGCCACCATTCCACGGAGAACCGCAGCGGGTATTCGGATGGAATGCCCGGCGCCAGTTCCGGGACCAGCATGGCGTGGTCGGCGATGAACACGTAGAGGGAACTGACCGGATCGCTGATCGGGTTGTTGGCGAAGACCCCGGCCGGTGCGGGCACAACGCCAATGCCGAGATGCCCGCGCACGCAGGGCTCGAACACATTCCACCAGCCGCGCCGGATGGGCTTCCAGGTCGCCTCGTCCACCCCCTTGGGGAGCGGGATCTGCCAGGGGGAGAAATCGAGCGTGACGGTTTCCCCGGCTTTCGGCGCGGCCAACTCGAAGGCGACGTCAATCCGTCTATTGCCGCGGTCGCCGGTGAACCGGCCCGTGACCGCCGGGGCTCCACGCTGCCGGATCAGCAACTGCCCGAAATCCGCCGCGCTCAGCACCGCCGGCAGCGCGAACCCGTCGGGCGGCAGCCAGCGCGACGGCAGAACGGTTGTGGCCGCCATGCGCGGATTGAACGGCAGCGTGATGCGGATCCGGCTGATCGCGCCGGTTCCTCCCCGGTTGGCGAGCGACCACACCATCCCGGCGCCGTTGGTCCGCGCGGTCCAACGCAAGGCGGCCTTGCCGCCGGCACCGAGCTCTACCGAGCCGTCCGCGGCATTCGCGCCCACGACAAAGGGTTTTCCGTCCACCCATTTCCCGTTCGTCTCCACCTGGAACGTGGCACCGGCTCCGTCCCGGAGGAGATTGAGTTTGGTCTGGGCATTCCCTTCCGTGTCCCAGCTCAGGAAAGAAAAACCCGGCGCGCCCGGCGTCGGGGTCAAGCGAAGTTCCGCAGCTTCCATAACGACTCCTATCGCAAGCGTGATCAACACAATTGCACGGGCAACTTTTGTTTGCATTTGCTTCATTCCTCCGCCGGCCACCATTCGGGCTCGGGTGGGGTAAAGTGGGCGTGTTTGCTTTTCATTTCATTCTCCGAGACATCGTCATGTCAACTTCTGCGCCAACGCCGCCGCGCCCCACAGCGGCGCGTCATCTCCGAGCGCGGCCGGCACGATGTCGACACGCATCTGCGGCAGCGCGTGCTGGCGGGCGGTGTCGCGCACGATGCGCCACCACCGTTCGCCCGACTTGGTAACGCCACCCCCCAGGACAACCCGCTCGGGGTTCATCAGGTTGATCGCACTGCCC
>JBAXWO010000596.1:0-2265 GCA_037128375.1 bacterium | reverse complement strand
CATCGCTCAGCAGACCGCGAAAGAAGCGGCCCGAGCCGTAGCCCTGTCCCAGCCGAAAGGTCAAGCCCGGATTGGGGGCAAAAGCGCCCCTGGAAGAACCCGTGCCCTTCTCTTCGCCGTTGATGTAGCAGAAGGCTTTCTCGCCGTCGCACACCACGGCCACATGCTGCCACGCCGCCGCGGTCAGTTGTACCGGGCCCGGGCTGTATCCCTGCCTTCCATCTCCATAGCCGAAACTGAAGAGATTCGTCTTGTTACCTTCCTGCTGCATGACCAACCCCGTGAGACCATCGCTGTGATTGCCCAGTATGTCCGCGTGCTGGACCTGCTCCGCCGCAGGATTCACCCAGAATGTGAATGTGAACGGCACGGCTAGTGTCTCCAACCGGTTCGACACCTCCACGATGTCGTCAACGCCATCGAAGCTCAGACCTGCGCGTCCAGCCACAGTCGTCCACACCGGGCCGCCTTTCAATGCCCCGTCCAACTTGTTAGTCGAGACATCTGCCGCCACCAGCCCCTTTTCTTCGTCCAGTTTCCACCGGGCAAAGAGCGGCGCGACGGCGTCCATCGGCTTCACCGTGATCGTGACCTCGTCAATCGCGCTCCGCCCTTGCTCATTCTTCACGGTCAGACGGGCCGTGTAGGTTCCCCTTTGTTTATAGGTGTGGGCCGTTACGGACTCCCGGGCTGTCGCGCCATCTCCAAAGTCCCACTCGTACGAGACAATCTTGCACGAAGCACAGGAGGACTGCGTGCCGTCGAAGCAAACCGGCAGCGGTGCCTTGCCCCGGGGTGTATCCGTCGTGACCACGGCCGATAGGATGCGATAGACCGTCCAACTCACGTGGGGTCCCTTGATCAGTTTCACGGGCAGCCCCGCATCCATCAGTTCCCGGCCGGTAAGCCGGAGGGCGCCGTCAGGCGACAACGGCCCCTGATCAGGCCCGGCCATGATGGGATCGACGTAGGACAGCTCGGGCGGCGCACCATGGGCATCCGCTTTGAGTTGGCGATCCAATGGCCCCACGAAAAACGCGATCAGGTAAGTCGCCGCCGCATCCAAGTCCCGCAACTGGAGCCGCATCGCGACTTCCTCGCCTGCCATGCCACGAAACACTTGAACCACACCCTTGCCCGCTTTGGGCATATTGAACTGACTGGCTGTCCAGCCCGACGCATCTGATCCTGCCGGCGTCAGGTCGTGGAGATCGCACACTTCCGTTTCCGTCTTCAGCAAAGCCCGGCGGTAGGCAGGCTCCAGCCCCGCGCGGGCGTGGACGGCATCGAGAAACTCCCGCGGCGGCGCTCCGGTTTTCAGAAACACGTTCTCGCGCCACCAGGTGGCCTCGATCCGCCAGCCCCCGCCAAGGAACCGCGTGCTGGGGGTCCGGTAGACGACGTTCTGCTCGTAACGGCAGCCGGAGTTGGCAATGTCCAGGTAGATGCCCGCCGCACTGTAGTCTCCTACCGGCCGACTGTTGAAATGATTGACAACCTGGTCATGCACCACATTGCCGCGAATGAGGCCGCCCTGATCGGCTTGGGCAAACGTCACGTAGATGCCGGCGCCATCCACGGTCACTTTCATCGCATGGTGAATGTGGTTGTATTCAATCCGGTTGTTCCGCGCAAACGGGATCTTCGGATCCTGGCTCCCGGCCATTATGATGCCGAAATAGGCGGTGTCGTGAATCAGGTTGTGAGCCACGACCGAGTCCTGCGACGCGAACAGCGCGATCCCGACCGCCCCATAGTACGTCTCGCCGCAGTGGTGAACGTAGTTGTTGGCGACGTGGTAGTCCCGGTACTCGCCCGGATCGGGAGGGGGCGCCGCGTACAAATAGCCGGCAGCGACGTTGGGATAGCCCATTCCGATTCCGCCCCCGCCAAGGTCCTGGATCTCATTGCCCTCAACGGTGATCGCGGCGGTGCCCTTGCGAAGACAGAGTCCCATCGCACCGGCGTGCGCGATTCCGCCGCCCGTGAAACTGCATTGGCGGGCATGCTGGTATTCCACCGCCGCGTCAATAAAGCGGTGGCCTGCGCCCCCGTCGCTCACGTTGCAGCAGAACAGCCCCATGTAGCCCCATGCCGGGAGCGGCCAGTCCACGTGCTCGACGTGCCAGCCGCGGAAGTGCAGGTTCAGGACCGGGCGCTCCTTCGTGCCCGCCACAGCCAGAAGCGTGTTCTGAAGCACGGGCGCCACGATCTCGTCCCGGTTCAGGTCTTCACCCGGCCGGGGCCAGTAGGACAGCAGGCCCG
>JBAXWO010000595.1:0-2267 GCA_037128375.1 bacterium | reverse complement strand
GGGGGTGACGATATTGGCGTAATATTTCGTGGCCTCGAAGATCGCCGGGTCCAGGCCCGCCTGGTCGACAAAACGGTCGCTCGAGGCGTAGTGCTGGCCGAAGGCGTCGTTTGGCATCAGAATGTTGTGCCCGGTCAGATAGGTAAACATGCTGTCCGGCCAATGCAGCAAAGGGGCTTCGACGAAAACGAGTTCGTTCTTGCCGATCTTGAGATGATCGCCTGTCTTAACCGGCAGGAACTTCCACTTCTCATGGTAGTGCCCGGGAATGCTTGAGGCGCCGCTCTTGGACACCACCACGGTAGCATTGGGGCACAACCGCATGATGGCCGGCAGGCATCCGGAGTGGTCCGGTTCACCGTGGTTGGCCACCACATAATCAATCTTGGCGGGATCGACCACCTCACGCACCTTGTCGAGAAATTCATTCTGGTGCCGGTCCCACACCGTATCCACAAGCACGGTCTTTTCGTCCTTGATGATAAAAGAATTGTAGGTCGTGCCGCGGTGCGTCGACAATTCAAAGCCGTGAAAGCGGCGAATTCCCCAATCGGTTACCCCTACCCAATAGACTCCCGGTGCGATTTCAGCTGACATAACGATGTTCTCCTTGCCTGATTAGTGCCGCCTAAGGCGGCGAAACGGTCAGGAAATTACCACAATTGCCTCGGACCTGAAAGCATTCCCTTGATCGGATCATCATCCAAACTTAAGTGCCCCGCCCATTATCTGAAGAATTTCACATTTCCCTACTTGTCCGTTTGCATTGCGCACGATCATAGGCTAATCTGCGATTGAAAAACGTGGGGGATCTCTTATTGCGTAAGCTGACAAAACGTTACCATGTGGCCTTGGTTTATAACGCCGGGGCCGCCACTTCTCCGGAAGTGCCTGAAGACACCGGCTCCACCGACGAGCTGCGCCTCATGATCCGTCGTATGGCTCGCGTTCTGCGGCGTGTCGGGTATCGGGTGACGATCGTTCCACTGGCAAACAACCTGCTCGCGTTTCAACGGCGGTTGCGCCATCTGCGGCCTGACGTTGTTTTCAACCAGTATGACGACGTGGTGCATGGCGCGCTCTTCGAAATGCGCGTGGCCGCGCTGGTTCAGATGATGGGCTTTCCGATGACCGGTTCCCCGGCCCTGGCTCTGGGTCTCAGTCGCTACAAGTACATGTCGGCCAGCCTGCTGCACGGCGCGGGCATTCCGGTGCCTCCCAATACGGAGCTTCTGGAACTCGTCGGGGATGTCGATCGGTGCCGCTGGCAGTTCCCGATGATTGTGCAGCCCAGCCGCGAACACGCCGGTATCGGCATGGCGCGCGATTCCGTGGTGCATACCAAGAAGGCGCTGCGCGGCAAAGTCCGTGAAATCCTCCAGCATTATCACCAACCCGCCCTGACGCAACGGTTTCTCCCCGGACGTGAGTTCAATGTGGGGATCATCGGTGGACGCAAACTCACCGTACTGCCCCTGGCCGAGGTGGACTATTCCCGCCTGCCGTCGGAAATCCCGCCCATTATGTCGTATGCCGCCAAGTGGATGGAAAACAGCGTGGAATATCAGAAGACCTCGGTGATATGTCCTGCCCAGGTTGAGCCGCACCTGGCCCGGGAAATCAGCGCGATTTCGCTGCGCGCCTTTCGGGCCGTGGGCGGATGGGGCTACGGCCGCGTGGATATCCGCCTTGACGAGGCAGGTCAGCCGCGCGTGCTGGAGGTGAACTGCAACCCGTCCCTGGATGAAGACGTGGCCTTGGCGCGTTCCGCCAAGAAGGCCGGAATCGACTATCCGCACCTGCTTCAGCAACTCGTCAAAATCGCCATGGAAGGCCCATCGTTTGATGTGGGCGTTCCCATGGCGATGATCTGAGTGCGCTCCCTATCCCGTGAACCGGCCTGTGTAGGCAAAGTCCTTGGCCAGCGACGTCGCTAACGCCGTCAGTTCCAGCATCTTCTCGGCACTCTTGCGTCGCGGCAACTTCAGGTTGAGCGCTGTGGCGCGGTCGTCGAGTTTGTCCAGAATAGTGGTCACTTCTTCTGTATCCAAACCGGACCACTCGCTGATGGTGGAACATAACTTGGCCCGATAACGCCTTAGCAGCAGATTGGCGGTAATCTGGTCGGCCACCCGCACCTTGGGAAATACACCGCACAATTTGTCGTCAACGTACCCCTGCGCCGCCGCCCGATACCGCTCGGCCCGCTGTCCGTAGTGCTCGGCTAGCAGAATCGTCATCTCGGACACCGGGCTTACCAGGATCTT
>JBAXWO010000594.1:0-2280 GCA_037128375.1 bacterium | reverse complement strand
CAGGGTCAGACCTAGAATCTAGATTTTGAGCTTGCATGGTTGTCGCCTTTTACTCTTTGCAGTGCGCTCAGACGCCGGAGGAGTTCCCGCTCGGCCTCTGCGAATTCAGGCTCTTGCGCCAGCGCCGCTTGCGCCCGCTTCCGGGCCTTCCCGACCGCCGACTCGCTCCCGTACCCCAAGTGGCGCGCCACCGCGCGTTGCGAAGCGTCGCTCAGGCGGCAGCACCACTCCACCACGAGCGCCTTGCGGTCTCCCAACCGGTGCCCGTTGACGCGTACGTCCGACAGGACGACACCCAGCACGCCAGCGGCCTCCCCCGCCACGGTCTCCAAAGCCGGATGCCGCTCCGCGGGCCAGTCAACGTCCCCCGTTTTCGCCCGCTCCGGCCGACTTTTCATCACCGCCTGTTCCGTTTCCGCCCGGAACTGCTCGTCGCCTATGGCGTACCGGCTCTTGCCTATCTCATCCAGCAGGAACGTATCCTCCTTGCCCAGCATCGACTCGACGAAACTGCGGTACGCCCGCCTGTTCTCCCGATCCGAACGTCGCCCCATGATCGCCAGCCAGCGATAGTCCATCCGCGGTTCCGGCTCCGCCAAGTCGGCGTACCCACAGTAGCTGCTGTACAACCGCCCCCGTAGCACGTCCCGCTTGTCATCCGACGAGGTCGGCTCCATCCCTTTCACCTTGACCGGGTTCAGGTGGATGTAGCGTGTCAGCCCGAGAATGTAGCGATCCCCCGCCACCAGCTTCGCCCCGTAACGCCCCTGGAAACAGTGCCCCGGCCGCCCATGCTTGAAACGGAAGTACATGCCGTACGCTGTGTTCAACCGCTGCATGAACCGATGCACGTTCCCTGCGGGCGTCTCGACGAACAGATGGTAATGGTTCGGCATGAGCACGTAGGCATACAGGACAACCCCGTCCGCCTCCAGCGCGGCGTCCAGTTGCTCCAGGAACCGCTCATAGTCACCGGGCTCCAGAAACACCGCCGCACGACCGTTCCCCCTCACCGTCAGGTGATACTTCGCTCCCGCATATCGAACTCGCCAAGGTCGTGCCATGTCGCAACCTTACCATTCCCTGACTTCGCAATGCAACAACTTTCTAGATTCTAGGTCTGACCCTGATAACTTCAACAACTTTCTAGATTCTAGGTCTGACCCTGATAACTTTAACTTCCTGATAACTTTGACCCTGATAACTTTGACCCTGATAACTTGTACCTCCCATAAATTCACACGTTCTATGCGGATCCATCATGGTGTGGGTGCTTTCGACTCAGCTCCCCGTCCAGTACCGCCATCTCTTCCGGTTTGAGGGTCAGATGGGCCTGCGCGCCGGAGTGGGCGTACCACAGATCGCACGCGCCGCCTCGCGCGCTGCGAATGGTTGCCTCCACGAGCCGGCCGTTGCGCCATTTCAAGCCCACCTCAAACCCGCCTCGGGCTTTGAGCCCCGCGACGCTGCCATCGGGCCACACCACCGGGAGGGCGGGCAGGAGTTGGATGGTTCCTTCATGGCTCTGAACCAGCATCTCGGCCATGGCCGCCACAGCCCCGAAGTTCCCGTCGATCTGAAACGGCGGATGTGCATCGAAGAGGTTGGCGTAGGTTCCGCCGGCATTCTCGTAATCGGTGTGCGTCGCGGTCACCGGATCCAGCAGGTTCTTGAGCAGCCGGTACGCATGATCGCCGTCCCGCAGCCGGGCCCAGAGCGCAATCTTCCAGGCGCGCGACCAGCCCGTGCCGCCGTCGCCGCGGCCGTTCAATGAGGTCTTCACGGCGGCCACGTAGCGGTCCGCATCCCCCGCACGGCCGGCCAAGCCTGGGCCGCTGGGCGGACAGAACTGGCGGCCGGGGTAGGCCCCGATCAAATGTGAAACGTGCCGATGGTGATCCTCGGGATCGTCCATGTCGGCCAGCCACTCCTGCAACTGGCCCCAGCGCCCAATCTTCGGCACAAGCAAACGATCCCGCAGGTCGCTCACTCGCCGGCGATACTCCGGATCCACGCCCAGCACCTCGGCGGCGGTCAGGTAGTGGGTCAACAGGTCCCATACCAGCTCCTGGTCGTAGCTCAGGCCCACCGCATCGGTGGCCCCGTGTTCCGGCGAAAATCCCGGCGGCCCGATCAACGATCCGTCCGGCAGGGGACGCAGTTGATCCTCCCAGAACTCCACGCATTCCTTCATCAGCGGGTACGCCGTGTCGCGCAGAAAGTCGATATCGCCGGTAAAGGCGAAGTGCTCCCAGAAGTGCTGGCAATACCACGCGTTGA
>JBAXWO010000593.1:0-2283 GCA_037128375.1 bacterium | reverse complement strand
CACCCGAAGCGGACGTGTAGTGGGTGCTGCCGGTGAACATCAGCCCGAGATACGAACAGGCCGCCATCGCAAGCAGGAGAAAGCCCGCGCCGGACGCTGGGGTGACCAATCCGGCCGCCACGGGAACGAGTCCCACCCCCAGTCCAACGACTGCGCCTTTCACCGCCAAGGCCCGGCCCGGCAACCACGGCAGCAGCGCGGGAACCAAGACCGTGCCCGCGAGAAAGACACCGCCCGCGCCGAGGGTCAGGCGGTAGCAGGTCCCGGCCAGGCCGTCCAGCCCGCCCTTGCGCAGCGCGGCCAGAAGCAGGAAGAAAAGCCACACGCCCAACGCCGGTCCCAGCCGTTGCATCAGTTCGACAGGGACCAGGGCCAGGCGCTCGGCCACTGGAAATGTCGCCCGCCGCATCGCGGGGGTGCATTGCATCCCAGCGCGGAGGAATGCGGGAATGTCGGCCGCACGGACCGGCCCGTAGACCACGGAAAATCCGGTCTGTCGCGTGACTTCGTGCGCGGCCACGCCGGGAGCGCCAAGTTGCGGAAGAATCACGGTGGCATGCTTGACCACGCTGGCCAGCCGCGCGCTTCGGATCTTCTTCACCAGTTCATCTGTGCCGAACGTCCCTTTGCCGGCGGCGCACCAGACGTTTATGCCGCGCGTGTTTAACACGAGGATCCAGGCGTCGATCCCCGGCAAGGCCTGGCGAAGCCGATCAAACGTGAGCTTGTAATTGGCCGTCACCAGGACAGGAGAATTCTGTGTCGGTTTTCCCGTGGCATACAAGCCGGGCGCGACCCGATACTGCGATCGGCCTACGTTCCAGCGCACGGCAAAGGCACCCAGCCGGTCCCGCCAAGTCCACCGGGCGGTCACAACGGGCAGGCGGTCCACCGGACTTTTCGCGTTCGTATTCATGCGGAACCATCCGGCGATTGACGCAGTTCGAGCGCTTCCATGCTCGCGAGGAGGTCGTCATGTTCAGCCAGGGAAACCGTGCGCATATCGAGCAGCAGCCGGTCGCCATGCACGCGACCCACCACAGGGATGGCCGCCATGCGCAGCCGCAGGGCCAGCTCGCCTGCTGCGATGGCGGATGACCGGAGACCGACCGCAAAGGAAGGCATCGCTTCGTCGGGCAAAGCGCCGCCACCGAGGTAAGATTGTTCCGGCAGGACGTTCACCATCCAGTCCGAGTGGCGCGCTTGGATGGCCTGCGCCAGACGGACAGCCTGGGCTTCCATCTCCTGAGGGGTCTTCCCGATCATGGCATAGAGCGGATGTGTCCGCACCAGGCGATCAGGGGCCTTGAACAACCGCAACGTGGCTTCCAGTGCGGCCAAGGTCAGTTTGCAGACGCGAAACGCGCGGTAGAGGGGATGGCTGCGGATGCGGGCAATGAGTTCGCCGCGTCCCACAATCATGCCGCCCTGGGGGCCGCCAATGAGCTTGTCGGTGCTGAACAAAGCGAGATCCGCGCCGGCAGCCAGGCTTTCCTGCACGGTCCCTTCATGCGGAAGCCCGAACGCTTCCAAACCGACCAGGGCGCCGCACCCCAGATCGTCAGCCACGGGCACCCCGCGCGCACGGCCGACGCCGGCAAGCGCGCCGATGCCGACCTCGTGCGTGAAGCCCACGATATGGTAGTTGCTCTTGTGGACCTTCAAGAGCAGGCCGGTCTGCGGCGTGATGGCGTTTTCATAATCGCGCAAATGGGTCTTGTTCGTGGTGCCCACCTCCCGCAGGATGGCCCCGCTCTCCTGCATGATGTCCGGCAACCGGAACGATCCGCCGATCTCAATCAGTTCGCCCCGCGAGATCGCCACCTCCCGTCCCCTGGCCAGGGCCGCCAGCATCAACAGGGTGGCGGCGGCGTTATTGTTCACGACCAGCAGATCCTCGGCGCCGGTGATGTCGCGGACAAGCTGGCGCAGGCAATCCTCGCGATGTTCCCGCCGTCCGGTCGTAAGATCCTGCTGGAGGTTGCAATAACCGGTAACCCCAGCCAGCGCCTGTCGTGCGCATTCCGGCATCCAGGCGCGTCCCAGACCCGTATGCAGGATGATGCCGGTGGCGTTGATGACGCGGCGCAACACGGGTTGCTGCCGCGCCAGCAGATACTGCCGCGCTGCCGCGGCCACGGCGTCCGGCGAACAGTCCGGCGAACAGTCCGGCTTTGCGGCTGCCGCCCCTTTCAAGAGCGCGTCGCGCTGCCCGGCCACGATGGCCCGTATGGCAGCGGAGGCTTCCTCATGCCCGAACTCCTCCAGAATGGCACGGGCCGC
>JBAXWO010000592.1:0-2289 GCA_037128375.1 bacterium | reverse complement strand
CGGACAACCGGGTTCAGCAACCATGTGTTTTATCCAGAACGCAGTGCCCTGACTTCTGCCGCACGCCAGGAATTGACGATCCGCATGACGGGTCTGCTGGAATCCGTGCCCATGTATTTTGATGAACTGCCTCAGGAATGGTTGTATCTGGACGCGAATCAGTCCGTCAGAAGCACGATGACGCCGGAACGAATATCGTCTATACTACGGAGCGTGGTCGAGGATGGCAGCGGGTTGTGGAGGTCACTACTATGAAAACCAATCAAGTTGTCTGCAATTACGCCATTGTGCGTTTTCTGCCCTACCCGGAAACGTCCGAGTTCGTCAATCTCGGCGTCGTTGTGGCCTGCCCGTCCCGGCGTTATTTCGGATTCCGGCTTGAAATGCAGAAACGCGACCGCGTCACAGGGTTTTTCCCGGAACTGAACGCCGCGGTTCTCACCGAAGGCCGCAAAGTTTTTCACAGGGAACTGGCAAACATTCGCGAGCACCTGAACGCCACACCGGACAAACAAACCGAGTTCCCGTTCAGCATGGAGGAGTTTAACCGCATCTTCCGCGAAGTCGTCAAACCGCGCGAATCCCTGTTTCGTTTCAGCACGCCCGGCACACGATTGGCCGACTCCCCGGAGGACGCCCTTGACCATCTCTACGGCTATTACGTGGAACGGATGTTTGCCCGACTGCCGGAATACCAGGAAGGCGCCATGGCCCGCCGTCTGCGCAAAGTTCTGCTGGCTCACCGGATCACCGGTTATCGTCCCGGCCAGATTGGCAACGAGATGTACGAGGTTCCGATTCCGCTCCTGCGACGCCTCTCGGACGACAACCATGTCTTCCGCGCCATCAAGCCCTTGGATTTGGACAAGGACAGAACCACAGCCATTACCGTGCATGGCGATGACTGGCTTGCGCGCGTGAACCACTTGAAAGAAATGGACTACGACGTAAGCCAGATCCTTTTCGCCGTGCACTTACCCAAGGAAGACGGACGAAAAAACCAGGCTGCGGCGGAAATATGCCGAAAACTGCAAGACACCGGCGTTGCTGTGACATCGGATGATTCCACGGAATACATCGCTTCCTTCGCCAAGGCAAGTTGAGCAATTCGCACTGGCCTCACACGAGCAGCGGGAACTCATCTGTCTCGACTCCCCATGCCAGTTAACCGACCGGGGACTTCACCATTAATACCCCCTTCCGCCTGTTTTTTCCCACTGACTCCGCGCCGCAAGTAAGGTATTAAAGGCGGCCGATTCGAATACCGGGAAGTAATCATGACGACAACCACGATTGGAATCGTGAACCAGAAGGGCGGCGTGGGAAAAACAACCACCGCTATCAACCTCGCCGCCTGCCTGGCGGAACGCAAGAAACGCGTTCTGCTGGTTGACCTCGATCCCCAGGCCAACGCCACCAGCGGACTGGGCATCGCCAAGCAACAGGGGGCGAGCCTCTATTCCGCGCTCGTCGGCAAGACCTCCGCCGCGGCCGTCATCCAATCCACCGCCTTCCCAAACCTGGACATCATCCCCTCCGAACTTGACCTTTCCGGCGCGGAGGTGGAAATGGCCCGGACCGATGCCTACCTTCACTGCGTCAGGGAGGCCCTGGCCCCCGTCGTCGCCCAGGGCCAGTATGACTTCATCCTTCTGGACTGCTCCCCCACCCTCGGCATGCTGACCATGAACGTGCTGACCGCCTCAAACACCGTCATCCTCCCCATCCAATGCGAGTACTTCGCCCTTGAGGGACTGGCCGTCATGAGCCGCGTCATCCGCCAGTTGCGCGAGAGCGGGGCGAACCCGGGCATCGACATCGAGGGGATTGTCATGACCCTTTACGACGGACGCACCAATCTGGCCCAGCAGGTGGTGCAGGAAGTGGTGACCCACTATGGCGCCAAGGTTTTCGAGACCCTCATCCCCCGCAATATCCGCCTGGCGGAAGCGCCCAGTTTCGGCAAGCCGGTGATCTTCCACGACGCGAACTGCACCGGAGCCGTCGCCTACCGCCAACTGGCCCGCGAATTCCTGCAGCGGCGCCATCCCGAACAGGCCGATGAGCGACTCGCCCTCGGCACGGCCCTTCGCCGTGTTTTCGACACTTCACAACCCGATACCCCCCTGAACGTGATTTCCACCCCATGAATATGCCCCGTAAAACCCTCGGCCGCGGCCTGGGCGACCTGATGTCCGAAGTGGCTCGCATCGAAACCCCGCTGGCCACGGCCTCCGACCGTGGATTCCTGCAGCTCCCGCTGGAGAGCATGGCCGACACGACAGACCC
>JBAXWO010000591.1:0-2292 GCA_037128375.1 bacterium | reverse complement strand
CCCTGCGAGCCCGAAAACGCATGTCCCCGGCTCACGATTGCAAGAACGTGGCCACAGATTTGACATGTTACCGACCAGTTTATGACCCTGCGCGGTTCCCGAATTAACCCAGTCGAAAACGGCCTTGATTCCTGAGGTGCGGTCATAACAAGGTCCCATTCCCGTTGCGTGCTTCAAGTTGTTACCCCGTGCGGGTACCTGGCACGGCTGGAGCACTGACGTCGTCAATATTCCCGCCGCTTGAGATGGCGACTCCCGAGCCAGAGCGGGATAACGGTGGTGGCGAGGGTCAGGGTCAGCAACCAGAGGGTCGCGGCCACATTGCCGCGAATGAACTGGGTGGATCCGATACGACCGGTGACCTGCCAGTGCCAGATCAGGGCGTAGGGGGTCAGGGAGGCCAGCATCAGGCCGAGGCTGAGCACCAGGTTGACGGTGCCGCCGAATCCCGAGATGACCGCCACGGGATTCGGTTGCTTAAGATCGATAAACACCGCGCCTAGCCCGCTGGCCAGCGCCGTGACGGAAATCGATATCGCCATCGCCACGCCGATGGCCACCATCTTCAATCCCGGTCCGACCTGTAACATCCAGGTGGCCAGTGACATCAATCCCGCGCTTACGGTGACCATGGCCAGGGCGGAGAGCAAGAACTTGGTGGCCAGAATTCGCCCCATGCCGGTGGGAGCCAGCCCCAGGATCCAGAAGCTGTGTCCCTCCAGGCTCAACTGGGGGAAGACAAAGCGGGAAGCCAGGGAGCAGATGACCGAGGAAACGCTGAAGATGTTCAGGAAGACGATCAGGTTCCGCCAAATCTCCGGCAACTGATCGTAACGGAAGGAACGGAAGCCGGCGAAGTAGATGGCCAGGAGTCCGAAGAATATGAGGGCTTGCGACCATTGCATGGGGTCACGCAGGAAGGAGCGCATGTCCTTCATGACCATGCCGCGGACGTCATGCGGGAGAAACGTCAACATCCGGTCCAGCCGGCCCAGCAACTCGGCCGGGCGCCGCCGGGTGTCGGACGAACCGGCGACGCGCTGGTAGGCGGCGTGAAAGGTCGACGTGCCCAGTCCCTGCACAAGCAGTCCGATGAACAGCATGTGCGAGACGAGGGTGCACCAGAGCAGCATTCCGCGCGCGAACTGCCCACCGGTCAGCGACATGATGCCCTCCGCCACCCAGGTGTTGGGGGCCAGGGGATAGGACGCCAGTTGGAGGCCGGGCAGAACCCGGTTCAGGATGAAGGACGTCTCATCGCGCAATTCCGGTTGATGTTGCCGGAGCAGGAGACCCAGGCCGACCAACCCGGCCGTCACAATCAGTCCCCAGAACAGACGGTTCCGCGGCAACCAGCGCACAGCCACAAGGGCCAGCAAGGTGCCGAGTCCCCCGCAGAGCACCACGTAGGGAATCGAGAACAGGGCGGTCCACAGGGCGAAGGGCAGCCCCAGCCGCTCATGCCAGGCGTAGGCGCCGGCAAAAGGGACGATCAGGAATATGAAGGCCCAGGAACTGAGGAGAGTGGACTCGATGAACTTGTAGGTGATGAGGCTCCGGATGTCGAGCGGGCCGGTGAGCAGAAAGGCTGTTTCCCTGGACCGGAAGATCGTGGAGTAGGACGTGACGGCATTCGACATCACCAGCATGCTGCCCAGCCCGAAAAAGAACAGGGCGAAGAGCCGGCGGGTAATCATGTAACTGCCGCCTCCCATTCCGGAAAGAAAGCGGAACCCATCCAGGAACAGAAAGAAGAACCCGCCGAGCATGCCCAGGGCGAAGGTCACTATGAAAACAACCTTGAAGACCGATTCCCGCTGAAGGATCCGGCGCAGATTGCGCAGGACGTGCAGATCCTTGAGCCAGAGGGCGGTGAGCGAGGTCATTTTACATGGGGGCGTCAGGGCCAATGGGCATGGATTGATCACCAACCTGCACCGCGTCGCCCGACAGCACCAGTGTCTCCGCCACAATGACCTTGAAACCATGCGGATCGAGCACCGTGCACCGCACCATGGCCGAACGGCCGTTGTCCAGCTCCGTGAGCCACTTTTCGTCTGGCAGCGTCAGCCGGACCGTCGTCCGGCCGCCGGGCGGACAGGCAACCTTGACGTCGGTGAAGGGGCGGATACACGTCATCCAGATGCTCGACAAGGCAAACTGGAAGCGAAACGTGCACTGCGAGAGGTCAATGCTGTTGAACTGGTTTTCGATCTCGAAGTTGATGTCGCGCTGTCCCTTCTGCCAGGCCAGCCGCTTGGGAAACTGCACCGGGCTGTACGCCACGCGCAT
>JBAXWO010000590.1:0-2294 GCA_037128375.1 bacterium | reverse complement strand
CAACCTTGACGCCCTCAATGACTCCGCCAATGCCCAGCATTTGCTTGTTGATGATGACCGCGCCCCGGGCGCCTTGCGAGGTTCCAATAATACCCGTAACGATCAGGCGCGGCCAGATGACCGTGGTAACTTTTTCGGGAACCGGGTTTGTCGCGGCGGGGGTGATGTTGGTGATCCTGACAACTTTATGTTCCTCGCCGACGGCGGGAGTTGCGGGGGGCGCGCTGGGCGTCGCGGCGGCGGGTGGCAGGGACGTCGATACTACGGGGGGAGCGGGCGGGGGCGCGACCGCAGCTTCTGCCACGGAGGGCGTGTTTGTTCGAAGTCCGATGCCGGCGGATTCTTTAGGGGCTTCCGGATTCACGGGTTGGGCGGCAATCGCTTTGCGCTCGAGATTGGTAACCACGGGGACGGCAGGGCCGGCGCGGACAGCGGCGGACGGCGGGGTCGTCTTGCTTTCAGTGCTTGTCCGCCAGATCTTCATTCCAAAGACCAATAGCCAGACAATGCCCACCACGAGGATGAGGCTTGCCGCCGCGATTCCTCCGAGAAGGGGCCATGTCCAGCGTTGAACGGCGGGGTCAGGGCTGTCCGAAGTCTCTTCAGGAAGAGGGGGCGGGAGGGGTTGGGCCGCTGACGGGGATTGACTCGCGGATTGGGTTTGCTCGGTTTCTTCACGCTGCTTTCGCAGCGCTTCTTCAATCAGGCTCACAGCGCGCTCCTTCCCACGTCGTTCCCCTACGCCTTACTGGTGGTGTTCGTCGTGTTCATCATGTTCGTGTTTGCAGGCGTCGTCAGTGGATCTGTGTACCAGAACCATAAGCCGGTCCCGCGCGGAATCCGGGGGGCTTTCCCCGGCTTCCAACTGAGCCGCCCTTGACTCAATGTAGGAACGTTCCGGGAAAATGGCGAGCGTGTTCTTGAAGTGGGAAACGGCTTGTTCAGTATGCCCATCGATTTCGCAGATAAAGCCCAGCAAGGTATGCGCTTCCGCCTTGTCCAGCAACGCCTCCTTGTCGGCGGGGTCGAGGCGGGAGGGCCAGCGGGCGAGGGATACGGAGAGTTTGGTCTGTGCCAGGACGAAGTCTCCTTGGCGGATGGCAATACGGGCCATCTCCAGGGGGATTTTGTAGTCGGTTGGATTCAAACGCTGCGCATCGAGCAGGATGCGGTGTGCGAGATCGGGCCGGTTCAAACCCGTGCTGACCCAGAAGGATAGAACGAGAGAGGCTTCGACGTTATACGGGTCAGCCTTGGCGGCCAGTTCCAGCCAGGGAACTATTTCGGCGGTGGCGTTTCCTTCCGTGTGGAGATGTCTCAGGGGGGCGATTTCGTTTCGCCAAGCCTGGATCCAATCGTTGGTCAGGGCGCGGTGCTCGACATGCATGACTCCCCGATGAAAAAACGTATCGGCCCGTTCGTAGAGATTTGCGCTGAGGGCGCTCCGGCTTTCTCCGAAGAGCTGGCCGATGACCCCCTCGTCCGAGGCGGTCATGGGGATGTGGAGGGAGATTCGGCAAACAAGGGAGAACGCCAACCCCCAGGCAATCCCCACCGCAAGCCAGGGGGCCGTGCTCCGGGAGAGGACGGTGTTCACAGCAGATCTCCGCGTGAAAACCGGCGATGACGGTAACCGATCCAGGCGAGCAGGAGGAAGATCCCGGTCATCAGGGCGCCATAGAGCACGATGCAGGTCACAATCGCCCAGGAGGCGGGGCCCCAATCATGGACAAGGCGCTGCCGCAGGTCGAACAACTCGAAATGGGGAAGGGCGTAGTAAAGCACCAGCAACGCCGTACTGCGGAAGCCCTGCTCGGCCACCAGCAGCGCGGGGATACGCGGCAGGAGAATGAAGGTGGTTCCGGTAAGAACGTAGGTCAGGGTGGCGGCGGCGTCGCCATTCAGGCGTGTGGAGAACGCCACGCCCAGGGCGGCGACCATGGCCAGCGCCACCGTGTGCAGCAGGAAGGCTTGGGTGAGGGTGGCGGGGTCGAAAGACCCCCCGCGCAACAGAACCACTGCCCACGTGGCGAGGTAGAAGCTGAGGAGCGCCGCCGTCACCACGCTCCAGGCGCCCAGCCACTTTCCCGCCAGGATTTCGAAGCGTGAGACGGGTTTGGCCAGCAGGGAGAAGATGGTGCCGCGCGAGTGTTCCTGCGGGAGGAGGCGTACCGAGACGTTGATGGTCAGGACCCAGCCGAGCAACCAGGCCGAGAAAAGCCCCATGTCCTTGATATATCCGGTAACCTGCCCGAGTCCGAATACATTCAGGGAAACCAGGGTGAGCAACAGGG